>JAQVRW010000371.1 GCA_028700875.1 Candidatus Zixiibacteriota bacterium
CCCCCTCCTTGAACCGAGTCACCTTCTTGCCGTCGATGAAGATCTGCACCGTTTGAGCCGCATCCATAATGTTGACGCCAAGATCCACGGCTCGGTCGCGGTCGATATTCACGCGCAATTCCGGTTTGCCCGCTTCCTGTGACGATTTCAGGTCGGCCACGCCGGGGATATTCCGGATGCGGTCGGCAAGGTTCTCGGTGTACAGTTCCAGTTGTTTCAGCTCCGGCCCGCGAATCGACAGGCTGATGGGTCGGTTGCCGGCATGTCCCTGTTCTATCTCGGTGGTAAAGAAGTATCCCGGTATTGAGCGTAATTCACCACGAAGGGTTTTGACCAGATCCATGGCCGTTACCTTCCGCTCAGACTGGTCCGTCAGTTTGATCGAGATCGTTCCGGCGTGGACCGGGTCGGTGCCTCCGCCGATAGTCGTCAATATCGAGGCCACTTCGGGATAGGCCATGATCAGTTTCTCGACCGGCTTCATATTCTCAATAGTGGTCGACAGCCTGTCGCCCGCCTGTCCTTCGAACGTCACGTAGACGAACCCCTGATCGTACGTCGGCATGAACTCCGTTCCGATTACCGGTATCAGCATCAGGCTGCCGACCAACGTCAGTCCGGCCAAGGCCACCGTGGTCAGGCGATGATCCAGGCACCAGTGAAGGGCCGGACGGTACCAGGCCTGTTCGATATGCCGAAAACCCCGATCCCACCATTTCAGTCCCCGGTGAAGGCGCGTTTCGATCTGTTCCTCGTGAGGGCGGAAAAACCGCGACGATAGCATCGGAGTCAGAGTGAAGGCGATGAACAAGCTGACCGTCACCGCGAATGCCACGGTCAAGCCGAAGGAATTGAAAATCCGGCCGATGATGCCGGACATGAAAGCCACCGGCAGAAAGACCACGATAATGGCGAAGGTGGTGGCCGAGACGGCCATGCCTATTTCATCGGTGGCGTCGTGGGCCGCCTGCATCGGCTTTTTCCCCGTCTCCATATGCCGGTAAATATTCTCGATGACCACGATGGCGTCGTCGATGAGCAACCCCACGGCCAGCGAAAGCCCCATCAGGGTGATCATGTTCAGGGTGAAGCCCAGCGCGCGCATGAGCGTGAAGGTGGCGATGATCGAGATCGGGATGGCCACCGCGCTGATGATGGTGCTGCGCCAGTTGGCCAGAAAAAGAAGGATAACCAAAATCGCCAGTAAGCCGCCCCAGATGATATTGACGAGCACGTCCTTGATGGCGTCGCGGATAAACTCGGAATTGTCGCTGGCGGTGACGATGGTCATGCCGGCGGGAAGATCCGCTTTGATCTTTTCCAATTCCGCATTAATCCCGTTCGCCACGTCCACCGTGTTGGCCCCCGACTGCCGCCGGATGTCCAGTCCGACCGCCGGTTCGCCGTTGAGACGCGAGGCCGAAGTCGGTTCCACTTCGGTGTCGATGACCTCCGCAATCTCACTCATCCGAACCATTCTCCCCTTCGGGGACAGGACCACCAAGTCGCGAATCTGCTGAACCGTCGTAAACCGCCCCATGGTTCGGACCACCCATTCCCGGTCGCCATCGGCGACCCGCCCGCCCGGGACTTCTATGTTGGCCGCCTGCAGCTTGGCCGCCACCATGAGCGGCGTCAGGTCAAGCGCCTTCAACTTCTCCGGGTTCACTCGAACCTGGATTTCCCGTTCGGCGCCGCCGACGAGCTCCGCCGCGCCGACGCCGGAGATCGACTCCAGACGCGGCCGGATAATGTCATCGGCATAGTCGGTCAGGTCCCGCATCGACTGCCGTCCGGATATCGACAACGATATGATCGGCTCCGATTGCATATCATACCGCTGGATGACCGGATCTTCGATGTCGGTGGGCAGATCGCCCCGGATGGAGCTGACCTTGTCGCGTACTTCGGCGGCATCGTTGAGAGGATCGCTTTCAATGGCGAACTCAATAACCGTCAGCGAGTACCCTTCCTGCGCCGTCGATGAGATATGTTTGACCCCGGCGATCGTATTGACGGCGTCCTCGACCTTCTTGGTCACGTCCAATTCCACCGCCTCGGCCCCGGCCCCCGGATAGACAACCGAGACCACGACGTAGGGAAGGTCCATTTTGGGGCAAAGATCGACCGAAAGCGCGAAGTAGGGGGTGATCCCCAGTACCAGCAACGCCCCGGCCATCATGACCGCGAACACGGGCCGTCGTATGGAAATATCGGCTAATATCATAAAACTGCCTCTCGCACCTTGGCGCCGGGAGTCAGATTCTTCTGTCCCAGAACCACCGCCTTCTGTCCCGCCTGCAACGAACCGGATACTGCCGACATGCTGTCTCCAGCGGCGACCACCGTCACCGGCACCAGCGCGGCGGTATCGGCCGCCACGGTGTAGACCAACGCCTGGCCGGAGCGATAAATGATCGCATCATTGGGCACCAGGATCGCCCCGCGCAGAGTCTCCGTTTCGATGTTGGCGGTGACATACATGCCCGGCGAGAAGCCCGGTTTCACGTCGGTGAATCGGCATTCCACTTCGAAACTCCGCGTTTGAACGTCGGCGGCATCGGCGACGCCGATCACCTCGCCGACCATCACCTGGGCGGAATCGACCGGGGAAATTATGCTGACCGTTTCCCCTTTGCCGAGTTGAACCGCGTCCTCGTTGGGGACTTCCAGAATCAGCCGCAACGCCGAGATATCGGCGACATCGACCAGGGACATCCCCGTCGAGACTTCGTCGCCGACCCGCACGTACACGTCGGTCACCACGCCGTTGAACGGCGCGTCGATCTCGATCGTCTGTCGGGCGGCATTGAAGTTGGCCTGGGCCACCGCGAATTCGGTTTCGGCGCCGTCGAGCTGTGTCTCGGAGACAGCCCCCGCCTCATACAGCGCGCGCATCTTTTTCGCCTGCTTTTCCGCGTTGCGGAAAACCGCCTCGGCCTGCGTGTATTGCGACTGGACGCCGCCCGGGTCGAGTTGAATAAGCAAGTCTCCCTGGCGGACCGTCTGGCCGCGCCTAACCGGGACCTTGGTGACCGTGGTTTGCACCTTGGCCGGAATTATCGTCTGACGGTCGCCGCGCAACGTGCCGCCGACCGTGACCGTGCGAGGGAAATCGCCTTGTTGCACCGGCGCCGTACGCACCGCCACCCGCGCCGTCTGGGCGCTATCGGTGGATGCTTCCTTGCCGCCGCACCCGGCCAGGGTTATGATCAGTAGTCCCGTAATAAGTATTCTTGGTATCATCGCCGTATCCTTTACCATTGTGAGGCCCATTCCCGGCCGACCGCGCGTCGCAGATTGGCGATCGCGACGGCCAGATCGTGCCGAGCCGAGATGCGATTGACCCGGGAGGCGGTCAATGCCACCTGGGCATCCAGAAGTTCCAACTGCGTGCCGACCCCGTTGCGATAACGCACCTGGGCGATCTCCACGCCCCGTTCGGCTTGCTTGACCGTCTGGCCGAGCGCCTCCACCCGTTGATGAGCTACCTTGAGTTTCCC
>JAQVRW010000372.1 GCA_028700875.1 Candidatus Zixiibacteriota bacterium
GATGAGACGATTGATATCGGCGAGGTGGTTGTATAGGTGCACGGACACCCGGATGGCACCTTCTCGCATGTTGGTGGCGATCCCCGCCTTGACCAGCCGCCGATGCCACGTAGGAATGTCTCCCTCGGCGACGGTGAAAGTCAAGATCGAACTGCGGCGTCTCTTGTCCAAACAACTGGTAATGCGGTAGTATGGTTCGTTTTCGAGATAGGCGATCAAACGATCCAACAGAGCATGATTATGCGCCTGGATGTCGGCGACCGTCAACCGATTGATAAACGTCAGCGTCCAATCCATCGACAGGACCAAAGGCCCCGGATATGTCCCCAACTCGTATTGCCGGGCCGATGATTCGAACGGGCGGCTGAAATCGCGCAGGTTGGACCAATCGCATTCCCAGTCCACCCCCAGCCAGCTTCGCCACGGGGCGATGAGTCTCTTCTTCGTTTCCTCGGAGACATAGAATATTCCCGTTCCCTGCGGCGAGAGCATCCACTTCTGCGCCCCGGCCGAGGCTATGTCCACGTTCCATTTGGCGACCTGCATCGGTTCCGCCCCGGCTCCCTGGATGGCATCGACCACGAACCAGAGACCGTGCTTGCGGCACAACTTGCCCAGAGTCGCCATATCGTTTTTGTAACCGTTGAAAAACTGCACGAATGACAGAGACAGGACTTTCGTCTTGCGCGTGATAGACCGCTCGAAACCATCGATGTCGAAACAGCCGTCGCGGTTCTTGAGGAAGGTCACTCTGATACCCCGGCGGCGCAATTCCAGCCAGGGATAGACGTTGGCGGGAAACTCGACATCGGACAGCAGCACTTCATCGCCCGGCTTGAGCGGCAGGCCGAACGCGGCCAGGTTAATGCCGAAGGTGGTATTGAAACCAAAACCGGCCTCCTCCGTGCGGCAGCCGAAGATTTTAGCGGCATTGGCTCGTATCCGGTCGAGCGCCGCGAATACCTCCGACTGGTTGCCAACCTCTCCCCTCCGCGTCTTCTGAAAATAGTCGTCCTGAATCTTGTAGGCCGGTTCGGCTATTGGCCCGATGGCGGCGGTGTTGAAATAGGCGGTCTTCCGCGTATTCGGGAACATCTTTCGCACGGCTGCGATGTTGTACATCGATGAACTCCTAGAGGATATAGAGGTAGGCGATGATGCCGTAGATCACTATCAGCTTGACCAGGTACCCCGCCAGTTGAAACAGGGTGTACGCCAAAGGCAGCTTGATTCTCATCAGGAATACGGAGGAGAACGGAATGATGCCCATGATGAAAAGATACAGCGCCAGGACCATCCCGGCCCGAACGCCATAGAATGGAATCAGGACGTATGCCCAACTGTAGATGACCGCCGGGAGAGCCACCAGGAACGCGAATTGAGAAACCAGCCGGGAAAGGAAATATCCGGAGCCCATCGCTTCCACCATCTCCGCCGGCAGTTTGGCGGTCAGGTCCAATTTCTTTTCCAGAATGTACCAGATCGATTCTATTGCGAACAAAGCGGCCCCGCCCGCAACCAGGCAGGCCAGAAAAAGCTTAATGCTGATCATCACAACCACCCCTGGCGACGGTACCATTCCAACGTGAGCCTTGCCCCGGCGGCGAAATCGACCGCCGTGGTAAAGCCGATCTGTTCTTGTGCCTTGGAAACATCCAGTTTCCAATCGGCGGTCAATTCCCGAACCTTCTCACGCGAAAAGACCGGCGGTCGGCCGACCAGCTTTCCTCCCAGCTCCGTCATGAGTGCGGCCAGATACATGACCCAGCGGGGAATGGACAGATGAATCCCTTTCCGCCCCGTCAGTTCGCCGATACAGTCGATCATTTCGCGAAGCGTGTGCGCCTCCTCATCGGCGATATAAAACGCCTCGCCTTTGCCCCGGGCGGCTTCCATAGCCGTCTTGATCGCCCGCGCCAGATCATCGACATACACCATCTGCACCCGGTTGCGTCCGCCGCCGAGATACGGCCGAAGACCCCGGTTGATCAATTTGAACAGCGTGAAAATGGCCTGGTCGCCGGGGCCATAGACCGCAGGAGGACGGATGATCGTGATCGGGATTTCGTTGAAAAACGGCACCAATACTTTTTCACCGGCCAGTTTTGAACGGCCGTAGGTCGTGATCGGCGTCGGCGCGTCATCCTCGTGACGGGCCAGGCCGTGCGATGGCCCGGTCGCCGCCGCCGATGAGACAAGAACGAACCGTTTCAGGCGGGGGTTGTGGCGTCTGACCGCAGAAATCAGGTTGTAGGTTCCTTGTTCATTGACCTCGCGGAACGCCGCCTCGTTACGGGCGGCGACCAGTCCGGCCAGATGAATGATATAATCGACATCCTTCACCGATCCGGCCAGCGATTCCGGCCGCGTGATGTCGGCGATCATTTTGGAATAGGGAATACCGCTCAGAAGCGATAGGTCGGAGGTCTCCCGGCAGATGATCCGGATGGCATAACCGGAGTCGAACAGCAACCGGCAAACCCGGCTGCCGATGAACCCATTGGCGCCGGTGACCAGAACCGTCTTGATATCGTTTCCCTGCATGGCGGTAAATCTATACGGCGGGATGCTGGTTATCAAGAAAAACCGCTATAAATACGCCGGAAAGGGACGCTTTCGGGGTTTCCCTCCGGCCCATGCACGATTGCCGGGCTGGTTTTGGGGGCCTCTGCCTGAGAGACATGAATCCTCACCTTCCGCACCGCCGGATTCACTCGCTAAATAGACATATATAATCCATTAAGGAACTAATTCTGCCGGGCCGTGTTAAAGAAACATACAATTTGACGGAAGACCTCCCGGCGGGATGGCCTATGGCCTCGCCGGTGGGTTCGTTCCGTTTCGTTTAACCAAAGTCGGAGGGGTAGGAGAATAGAATGAGGAAACCGATTCTTTTAGCGACGATTCTGGCCATGGGCGGATTGATCGCCGTCGGCGGTCTTGCTTTGGCCGGGAATGGCTGTCCCGCCTCCATGGATGCTGCGAAGACGTCGCCAGGCTGTCCGGTCATGGGGACCATGCTGGCTCTGAAAGCGCCGGTCAAACCGGGGAATAAATTGGTTGTCCTGACCGTGACCAATCTGACCGATGAAGCCGCCCGCGACAAGGTGACCAAGTCTCTGACCGCCATCAACGGCGTGGATGAAGTCGCCGTCAGTCTCAAAGACGGTGCGGTCGAAGTATCCTATGACCCGGCCAAGGTCAAACCGGACCAGTTCGCCCCGGCGGTGGTTAAAGCCGGTTACACGGCCACATTGGTTGTCATGGATGATAAGGCGATGATGACCAAAGCGGCGGAGGCGGGATCGAAAAAGGACGCCTGCTGTGGGACCGCGAGCAAAACGTGCGCTCCCGGCCACTGATTCGGGTCCGTATCGATTTTCGAAGAGCGGAGGAACCGGAATGATTCTTCCGCTTTTCCTTTGGCGGCGGCGGGAAAGGACGCTATATTCATATACCATGGAACGGTATGCCGTCGCTGTCGTCATCAGCCTCCT
>JAQVRW010000373.1 GCA_028700875.1 Candidatus Zixiibacteriota bacterium
CTATATCAAGATCGCCGACGGCTGCAACAATCGCTGCAGCTATTGCGCTATTCCGGATATCCGGGGCCAGTATCGAAGTCGGACTCTGGAAGCGATCGAAAATGAAGCCCGGCGTCTTTTGGATCAGGGCAAGCGGGAGCTGATTCTGGTTTCCCAGGAGGCGACCGTCTACGGTTGTGACCTGTATGGAAAGGGGATGCTTATCCCCCTGCTGGACAGATTGTCGGCTCTGAACGGGACGTTTTGGCTTCGAATCATGTACCTGCATCCCGCCCGGTTGTCGCGGGAGTTGATAGACTATATGGTTGACAACCCCGCCGTCTGTTCCTACTTTGATGTGCCGCTTCAGCATTGCCGGGAAAGGATTCTGCGGTTGATGAACCGGACTGCGCCGAGCGGGCAGATCGAGGAGATACTGGACTATATCCGGAGTCGCCCGAAGCGAACGGCCGTCCGGACGGCGCTTATCGTCGGCTTTCCCGGCGAAACGGAGGCCGATTTTGAAGCCCTCTGCCGGTTTGTTGAGCAGTATCGATTTGAACGGCTGGGAGCGTTTGCCTATTCGGCCGAAGAAGGCACGCTGGCGGCGGATATGGACGGAGCGGTCTCCGAGAAGGTCAAACAGGAGCGACTTGATCGATTGATGCTGTTGCAGCAGGATATCGCCTTCGAAAACAACTGCGCCGATATCGGGCGAAGGTTGGAAGTGTTGGTGGACGGTGTCGACCTCGACGGTGGCTTTTCCCTGGCGCGGTCGCGGTTCGATGCCCCGGAAATTGACCAAAACGTGCGGCTCGATTTTGCTGATGTTGAACGCGGTCAATTCGTCAACGTCGCCGTAACGGGAAGTGACGGTTACGACTTGACGGCGGGAAAGGGGGAGGCATGAGTTCGGCGACGCATTTCGAAAAAGCCGGAGTTTTCCTTTCCAAGCCGATTGCGCTTCTGGTGGTGTTGATCTACCTGGTGCAGGCGGTTCTTCTCATCTCCCTGGTTCGCGACAAATATGAATTGCACCGGATTATCGATTACCAGCGCCAGCGCATGGCGGAAATGGAGGAAAAACTCAAGATCCTTCAGGTGATCGAAGATTTTCAGATCGGTTTCACGGATGACGAAAAACGGGATCTGGCCGGAGTGATTTTCGATGAAAGCGCCAAGTACGGCTACGATCCTCTTCTGGTCATGGCCGTCATCCTGACTGAATCATCGTTTACCAAGGGGCAGGTATCTGAAAATGGCGCCCTCGGGGTCATGCAGCTCATGCCTTCGGTCGGCACCGAGTTGGCCTCGCGCAGCGGCCTGGCCTCGGACGGCGCCCCGGCGTTGTTTGATCCGGTAACCAATGTCCGCCTGGGAACATTGCACTTGTTCGAGCAGATTCTCAAATTCCGCGACGTCAAGAAGGGAATTATCGCTTACAATGTCGGGGAAACCCGGCTGCGCGAGCGGTTGCGGGATAATCGGCCATTGCCGAAACGGTTTTTCCAAACTATTTGGCAAAATTACACCATGTTGAAAGAGAAGTATGATATCTAAACGAAGCCTGGTAATCGGTTTATTGGTCGTCGGATTGGCGGCCGGCTGGACGGGATGCGGTTCCATAACTCCGAAAACCTTCGCCACCGCGGAGGATCAGTTTCGAGAAGCCCGCAGGGATTATGATAAGAAACATTACCTGCGTTCCATCGACGGTTTCCAGAGAGTCATCTACAATTTCAGCGGCGCTCCGATGGTCGACTCGGCGCAGTATTTCCTGGCCATGTCGCATTACGAATTGCGCGATTATTTTATGGCGGCCACCGAATTCGAGCGGTTGGTCAACAACTATCCCGGCTCGCCGTTCGTCGATGATGGCCAGTATATGACCGGCTTGTGCTATTTCAAGGCCGCGCCCCGAAACCATGGCCTGGATCAGAAAGACCTAGAGTTGTCCATCCAGACGCTTCAGGATTTCCTTATCGATCATCCCGAGTCCGACGCTGCCGATGACGCCAAGGCGACTATCAAGGCCGCGCGAGAACGACTGGCGCATAAAAAATACGACGGCGGGCAGACGTATTATCGCCTGGGATATTTCGAATCGGCGGAGATTTATTTTCAGAACGTGATCGATGAGTTTACCGACACGGAATGGGCGGCGCGGGCGTTGTTCGGCCAGGGGGAGATGGCCCGCAAACAGAAGAAGTATCAAGCGGCCAAAGACAAGTTCACGACTTTCCTGGTCGTGTATCCGGACCATAAACTGGCTGGCAAGGCCAGGAAAACGTTAACGTGGATAGAGAAACACAATGCCGAAGCAGGGGAGAAGAAGTAACCCCTCGCAGGGGGGCGTCTGGGGCATTATGGGCGGGAGCTTCAATCCCGTCCACTTCGGTCATCTGATCATGGCGGAAAGCGTGATGCCTTCGCTGCACGCCCAGGGGATGCTGTTTGTGCCCGCGCGGGCGCATCCGCTGAAACCGGACCGGTCATTGGCCGTCTATGCCGATCGGGTGGCGATGGTTGAGGCCGCGATCAAAGGAAATCCATCCTTCCTCCTTGAAGAACCACCCGAGGGTCCCGGATACACGCTGGATCTGATCGATTATCTTCGGAGCCGGTACCCGGCCGCCGACTTCTTTCTGGCGGTCGGCTCCGATATCGTGGACGAGTTTGCCTCGTGGTATAAATATGAAGAAGTGGAACAAAGCGTCCCGATCGTCATCGCCGCGCGGCCGGGATACAAATTCCCGGCGCTCGGCCGGGGAATCCTGGGCGGCGCCGAACGGGTCGTCATCCCCCAATATGACATCTCATCCAGCGACATCCGGCAGCGGCTGCAGATGCACATGTCCATCAGGTACATGGTGCCCGACAGCGTCCGGCGAATAATTGAAACCCGGCGGTTATATGTCGAGTAACACGCCCCCGAAGGGTTCTCAGAAATCGCTATTTCTGCTGGACGGTTCCGCGCTGGCCTATCGGGCGTATTTCGCCTTCATCCGCAACCCGCTGATCAATTCCAAGGGAGAGAATACGTCCGCCGCTTTCGGCTTTATCAACTCTTTGATCAAGATCATCAATGACGAGAATCCCGATTACCTGGCCGTGATCTTCGACACGAAAGCTCCGACCTTCCGGCACAAAATGTATGAAGCCTACAAGGCGACCAGGGTCAAAATGCCGGAGGACATGGCGGCGCAACTGCCACGGATTCATGAAGCGGTGACGGCGTTGCGGATCCCCCTCATCATGCAGGAAGGGTACGAAGCCGACGATATCATCGCCACCCTGGCCCGGCAGGCAGCCGCGACCGGGTCGACGGTGTATATAGTCACCAGCGATAAAGACCTGTTCCAACTGGTGGATGACAACGTCCGCATATATCTGCCCCAAGAGGGATCGGAGCCGCCGATAGCCCTGGACCGGGAAGGGGTCAAGGCTAAACTCGGGGTGTATCCGGAAAAGGTGATCGATCTTCTGGCTTTGACCGGTGAC
>JAQVRW010000374.1 GCA_028700875.1 Candidatus Zixiibacteriota bacterium
GTCGGGGCCAAGGCCATGGGGTTGGGTGAAGCTTTCACCGCCGTGGCCGACGATGCTTCCGCCATCTATTGGAACCCGGCGGGCTTGGCGCGTTTTGAGAAACACCAAGTGCAATTTTCCCATTACGACTGGTATCAGGACGTCAAGATCGAAAATCTCTACTTTACTATGCCCAGCGGACGGTTCGGTTTCGGAGCCGGCATAACCTACCTCGGGTTCGGTGCGTTTCAATCATACGATGAAGACGGCAATCCCGGCGATGAACTGACGATGTACAACCTCTCGGCGGCCGTTTCTGTCGGCTATGCCTTGAGCGAGAACTTCTCCGTGGGCATGACCGGAAAATATATCGAACAGTCTTTTGATATCGTCAAGGGGACCGCTTTTGCCGGGGATATCGGCCTATTGGCCAATTTCAACTCGGTCAGGTTCGGCCTGGCCGTGGTCAATCTGGGCACCCCGGTACGATTCGTTTCCCAGGAAGAACAGCTTCCGTCGGCTATCCGCGTGGGCATGGCCGTCCGGCAATTCAGCGAAAAGATGATGGTTTCGGTGGAAGCGTATGTCCCCCGCGAAGGGGATATCGTCTGGCATCAGGGATTGGAATTGAATATGGCCGGGCAGTTGTATGCCCGTACCGGGTTTACGTATCAATCCCAGGACGTCCCCGAGACGGATGCCTTCCGATATAACCTCGGAGCCGGGATCGCCTATGGCGCCGGCCGCTTTGACTATACTTTCATCCCGTCGAGTCAGTTTGGCGGTGATCCTATCCACAATCTTTCGCTGAGTCTGACCTGGTGACAGAAGCCGCCGTTTGGCGGCGATCTCAAATTCCTGGCTGAAGAAAGGCCGATGTCCCAAGGCATCGGCCTTTTTCGTGCAAGCGGATGCAGGTTTGCTTACTATGGCTGCAGGGTATTGCACCTAATATCACTTGGGATTCATAAATACGGGAGCATCTTTGTCCTTATTGCTTGATGCTCTCTGTCGTCGCTTTTCCGGACTCTGTCCCATATTCGCAACGCAATGATTTATAACATCTTATGGTGCAAGAATCGGTACGTTATGCGGGGGCTGTTTTTATGTAATATTCCCGTGGTTTGGCAGTCATTTTGCTTTATCTTAACCTAATATCCGGGGTTCCTCCCGGATATCGTTTAAATGGACAGGAAACTATCACGAATTTGGACCCGTGATGAAAGAAATAACCAAGCTCAGGCAAAAAAAACAATCAGGGAAAGATCGGATGCGTATAACTTCAACAATAGCGGTACTTGCTTCGGCTGTTTTTACTGCAAACTTTTACTACGGCGGATTACTTTGGCCTGTGGGCACCGAAGTTGCTTTTTCTGCCGACAGATGTGATTTTAACGGGGGTAAATGACATGCTGTCGAATTCACTTCATCCGGATTACAGCCAGGGATTGGCGGTCAAAAACTGCCACGCGGCAATGGGCGTAACCAGGAGAATGACCGTTGACTCCATCGATGGTTCGCGAATCCGGTCGCTTCGTTCACTCATCGCCGAATTTTTCTCTGAATATATCTTTGGCAACTTGCTTTTGGCGTTCATCCTGGTGACCGCGCGGCGTTCGCCGAACGCCGAATCGCTGCCGCCTCAGACCAGAATGGGCAGCTCTTTCAAACGAAGTATCGATATCGTCGGATCGCTGGTCGGTTTGATTCTGACTTCCCCGCTGTTTATCCTCCTGCCGATTATCATTAAACTCGACTCTCCGGGACCGATCTTCTATCGGCAATCGCGGGTCGGGCATAACCGGCGCCGGGGCGAACGGCGGGCTTCGGATGGGTCGCGTCTGGGACGGTCTCCTCGTGACCGGAGACGGTCCGATCTGCTGGGTCGCGCGTTTTATGTCATCAAGTTTCGCACCATGGTCGCCGATGCCGAGCGGAAATGCGGACCCGTCTGGGCCACCAGGAATGATCCCCGCATCACCCGGTTGGGACGTTTCCTCAGAAAAACCCGCATGGACGAGATTCCCCAATTCGTGAACGTTCTGAAAGGGGATATGTCCCTTGTCGGGCCGCGTCCCGAACGGCCGATGTTTGTCAGGGAACTCTGTTCCCAGGTGGAAAACTACGACAAACGGTTGACGGTCAAGCCGGGACTTACGGGATTGGCCCAGATCGAAAACGGGTACGATTGCTCGGTGACCTCGGTGGTCCGCAAGGTTCATTATGACCTCGAGTATATCCGTACCTGGAGCCTGTGGCAGGACGCGAAGATTCTCATGAAAACGGTGGTTGTCGTCGCCACCGGAAAAGGGGCTTTCTAGGCGAAAAGACTCCGGAAAACCGCACCCTCTCGGTGCGGTTTTTTGTTGATGCCACAATGTGATTTCACTATCCTAACATCAAGGATTAACTATATTTCCCGAAAATAGGGTAAAAGGGACTTTGCCATGACTTCGGCCCCACACAGGAATATTTCCCTCCTTGCGGCCCTCGTGATCATTGGATGCGCCGGTATGGTTGCGGCCCAGGGTGGCGGGAATCTGCAGATCACGACCAATCCGTCGGGCGCCCTGGTTACGCTCAAAGGGGACCTGACTCTTTCCGGTATCGCCCCGGTACAGTTCGACCGGACTCTGGTCGGCCGCTATCGCGTGGAGATCACCCGCGACGGATTCGAACGGTATCGTTCGACCTCGTACCTTTCGGAATCACTCATGACCAAGCTTGACGTCAAGCTCGTTCCCAAGACGCGGGTCAAGGCCTTTTTCCGTTCGTTGGTCATCCCCGGATGGGGGCAGCGGTATTATGGCAATGCCACCAAGTCCACGTTCCTGTTATTGGGAACGGTCGCGGCCGCCGCGGGGTATGTGGTGGTTAAAGATGATTATGATTCCAAGGTCGATGACTACAATGAGCGGATCGCCGACCGCGCCGCGGCCACCAAATGGACAGACCTGTCTCGTCTTAACCGCGAGGTCCGCGACGCGCAGGCGAAGGCCAACGACGCCGAGGACCGGGTGAACATCATGACCGCCATAGCCGCCGGCATCTATGCTTTCAACCTGCTGGATGCCTTCCTGCTTTTCCCTGAATTCGATACCTTTTCCGAATATAAACCGTTGTCGGTTCAACCCCGGACTGATCTGAACCGGATCGGGGTCACCGTTTCCCTGAAATTTTGAGGATGGCTCATGGGCAAGAGATTCTATGCTATGGTTCTCCTGGCCGTCCTGACGGCGGCCGGTTGCAGTAATGAAGTTGATGCCCCCGGACCGGTGGCTTCTCTGCCTACCCAACCGGAAACCCCGATGGGGTTGAAAGCGGCCGTAGGGGATGGTCTTATCGAACTTTCCTGGACGGTCAATAACCCGGCCGCGGTAACCCGGTACAAATTGTACTATAGTGATACCGCCTCGGTGGACAAGATGAGGATCCTGGATTCCACGGCGCTGACGCGATACACCGTGCGGAATCTGGCCAACGGCCAGCTGTATTA
>JAQVRW010000037.1 GCA_028700875.1 Candidatus Zixiibacteriota bacterium
AGTTCATAATTCCCATCGCCCCAATTATCCACAAACCAGAAACTCCGGGAAGGCACCGTTCGATAGTAATGCCAGATCTGATATGGTTTCGTGGCCAGTTCGAACGGGTAGTCTTCTATCTCTTCCGGCTCACCATAAGTGATATAGATCATCCCACGGCCGGTCCGCCACCCTTCCCTTTTCATATAAGAAAAATACCGATTGGCGTGGCGAATACGCCGGAAATATTCCTCTTTGGTCGGGTTTTCCTCGTCACGAGGTTCCTTACTACGCGTGATCCAGAAGGCATCCCAAGTTGCTTTTCGTTCCTCCGGCGTCTTGGCCTTCTTCAGTAGGTCTATCTCTCCTTTGTTGGCGAGATACTTCAGCATCTCCACGGCGGTAGGATAGTCATTGCGGGCCATGGACTCGGCCGTCAATTCCAGCTCAAACGGCGCGGTCAGCTGATCATATAGCCGGCCCCGCCGCCCCTCGATTCTCAGATCGAGTTCATAATCGCCCGGCGCCAAATTCGAGACGTCGATCGTGTGGTGTTCCTTCTGGACAGCTGTAAGGTCGCCCAGCAAGAGGGTATCGGCGTGGACGGTGCCGCGCGTACGGTGATAGATCCGGGTGATTAATTTGCAGTATTTGTCGGTTGACTCGCCGGGGTATATTTCCTCATAAAACTGAAGGATGCTGTCGTTGTCCCGGCCGTACAGGCGGACCACGTTAGGTATGACCCTCATGCCATCCTTATTGAATTTCGATTCGACGGTTATCGGGCTGATATCCCGGGCGAACTGGACCCGCGACAGAACGGGATATTTGGCCCAATAATCCCGTTTTTTGAGGGTGACTTTTTCTTCCTGAGAGTTCTGCGCGGTCTTGTCGGTCAGAATCGCCCGGACCGAAAGGTCCTGCGCCGGCAGCGTAAAATTGACGACGTTGATGATGAAATCTCCCGATCGTTTGGTCTCGGCGAAATTCGCCGCGTCTATCCGGCCGTTTTTGGTCTGGCTGGCGATTTGCCGCCCGTCATCCCCCTCGACTACGATCACGACCTCGTACTCGGCCAAATACCCGCTGTCGGTTTTCCGATAACTCAGGGCGTCGTTGAAGACTTTGAAGTAAACTTCGACATCATTGATCCCGGTAGTATCCGACCGAAAATCAACCGCGTCGACGGCGAACCGGGCTTCCCCGAATTCATACTTGGGGCGATATCCAGTCTGGCCCCAGACGACCGTTACGGCGATCACAGACATCGCCAGACCGATTAATATTGTCTTTAAGAACCGGTTCATACGTTTTCACCGCCTTTTACTATTATACGATAAATGTATTCAGTTGTCGCCGGCAAGGGCAAGCAATTTATTCGTAACGCAGGGAGATGATCGGGTCCACCCGCGCGGCTTTGTACGCCGGGTAAATGCCGGCAATCAAACCGACCCCGACCGAGACGGAAAAGCCGATAAGAATCCATAACATAGAGACGGTGAATGGCATCGAAAAGATCAATTTAACGGCTAAAGCGAGGAGAATCCCGACGAAAATTCCGATTACCCCACCGGATCCCGACAGGGTAATGGCCTCTGTCAAGAACTGGATGAGGATGTTTATCTTTCTGGCGCCGATGGCCTTACGGACGCCGATCTCGCGGGTTCGCTCGGTCACGGAAACCAGCATGATATTCATCACGCCCACCCCCCCGACCATGAGACCGACCGACGAGATGACGATCATGGCGATATAGATATATTTGGCGATATTGTTGGCAATCTCTTTGATATTTTCCTGGGTCCAAACCGCAAAATCATCCGGTTTGTTGTAAGGGACGCCGCGGACACGGCGAACGGCGGAAGTGATTTCGTCGATCGCCTGCGGCATCACCTGAGCGGTGCGGGCGCTGACGGCCAAAAATAGGCCCTTTTCCCAGGGATGGAGTTTGGCGAACGTGGAGTATGGCATGATCACGAAATTATTCTCGGTGTGGCCCATGAACGGCGGTTTTTCCTCCATGACCCCAACTACCTCGAATAGGCGGGCATTTACCCGAATAGCCTTGCCCAGCGGGTCTTCATCCTGGAACAGGCCTTTGGCAATATCGCTGCCGATGACGCAGGTCATGGCCCTTCTCTGGATGTCGAAATCATTAAAAAATCTTCCCCTGGTGATAGCCTGGTTATTGACCCTGACATAGTCCGGCATGGCCCCGAAAACGTCGGGGCGGTTGGCCTGGTTTCCCTTGTACTTGATGATATTTCCGCCCGTCGCCCGGTAATGATTCTGCGGAGAGATGGCCGAGACCGAGGGACAACTCTGACGAATCGCCTCCGCCTCCTCGAACGTGATATCTTTGCGGTTCCGCTCCTCTTCGGTCAGCTTGTCGTATTCGGTATTGGGGGGGAACTTGGTGATATAGATGACATTTGACCCGAGGTTCTCGATTTCCTGTAGGACCATTTTATCCAGTCCGGCGATGATCGAGGCCATACCGATCACCGAGGCCACGCCGATCAAAACGCCCAGGATGGTCAACCCCGCCCGCAGTTTGTTTTCCCGAATGGAGGCCAGCGCCAGAAGGGCCCCGTCTCGAATTTCAACCCAGGTTATCACCATGAGAATCTTCCGCCGATCTATTCGAACCGTAAAGCCGTAATGGGGTCCATTTGGGAAGCTTTGACCGCCGGGTACATGCCGAAGAACACGCCCACGCCGGTAGAGATAGACAGGCCGGCGATGATGGCCGTCATCGATGGCGATACCGGCAACGAAATCTTACTGCCCAAAAACACTGCCAGGCCAATTCCCAGGGCGGTCCCGATGATTCCTCCCCCCAGGGACAGGACCAGCGATTCATACAGAAACTGTAGCAGAATATGTTTCCGCCTGGCCCCAATCGACTTGCGGATGCCAATTTCCCGCGTCCGTTCCGTGACCGAGACCATCATGATGTTCATAATAACGATGCCGCCCACGACCAGCGCGATGGATGAGATGGCGATCAGCGCCACGCGAACGCCCTTCGTGGCGGTGTCGACGAAACTCAGAATATTGGCCGCCGTGAGAATCGCGAAATCATCGTCGTCCTTATAGGACAGCCCGCGCCTGGCGCGCAAGACGGCCCGTACCTCATCCTGCGTTTCCGGAAGGGCTTCAATCGATTTGGCTTTGATAACCAGGTCCAGGAAGTTCTTGGGGCGACCGAAGATTTTGGAGTGCGCACTAAGCGGAATCATGACGAAATTGTCCTGGTTGTTATCCAGAAACGCGCCCCGCTTCTTCGCTACCCCGATGATAGTAAAGTTTTTCCCCTTGATCTTGATGGCCTTGCCGATGGGATCAACGCCCGGACACAACTCCTCGACGATGGTCGGTCCGACGAAGGCCACCGGGATCTTCCGGTCGTATTCGTCATCGGTAAAATACCGGCCCTCCTCGATTTCATACGAAAGAATGGAAAGCATATCGGCCGTGCAACCGCTGATCGTCACGTTGCGCAATCCGGCGTTGCCCCGTTTGACGCTGCCCTGGCGGTCGTACGAGGCCCCGACCTCTTCACAATCGGGGCAACTCTCGGCCACCGCCCGGCGGTCATCCAGCGTCAGGTCCTTCTTCTTGAGCGCCTTAATAAAGCCGTCATAATCGGTTATCAGACCGAATTTGGTGACGATGAACGTTTGCGGACCGAGAATCTTCATCTGATCCTCGATTCCGGCCATCAGCCCTTCCAGGGCGGAGATAATCGTGATGACCGACGCGACCCCGATGATGACGCCGATGAGCGTCAGGACCGACCGTAAGCGGTTGGTCCAAACGGCCGTAAATGCGATCTTGAGAGTTTCCACTTAGACCATTCTTCCTTCAGGCCGGGACGGCTTGCCGCAGCTCCTCTTTTTCGATCATGCCGTCGCGGAGATAAATGATCCGTTCGGCCTGTTTGGCGATGTTGTACTCGTGGGTGACCACGATCAGGGTGTTCCCCTGACGATTCAATTCGGCCAACAGAGCCATGATTTCCTTGCCCGTGGTGCTGTCGAGGTTCCCGGTCGGTTCGTCGGCCAGCACGATGGAAGGACTGTTGACCAGCGCGCGGGCGATCGCCACCCGCTGACGCTGGCCGCCGGAAAGCTCATTGGGTTTATGCAACATCCGATCAGCCAGGCCGACGATCTCCATGGCCTTGATCGCTTTTTGCTTCCGATCATCGGCGTTGGTGCCGTTGTAAATCAACGGCAACTCCACATTATGCAGAGCCGTGGCCCGCGGCAGCAGATTGAACGTCTGGAACACAAACCCGATTTCTTTATTGCGGATCCGGGCCAGCTCATCGTCGTTCCGATCCGCCACCGGGATATCATTCAACCGATAGGTGCCGCTGGTGGGCGTATCCAGACAACCGATCAGGTTCATCAGGGTCGACTTGCCCGAACCCGATGGTCCCATGATGGCGACGTATTCCCCCTTCTCGATCGACAGCGATATCCCCTGTAAAGCGTGGACCTTCTCCAGCCCCATTTCATAGGTCTTCCACAGGTTTTCAACTTCAATCAGGCTCATTGCCTTTTTCCTTTTCCAGCAGGGTGTTGTCCACCTTTACGGCAGCACCTTCAGTCAGCGTCCGCAGAATTCGGAAACTGCCGATAATCACTTCGTCGTCTTTGGACAATCCGCTTTCTACTTCGATATTCTGTTTGTCCGCGATCCCCGTTTGCACTTCCACGAAATGGGCCTTTCCGTCGCGTACGACAAAAACGCCTTTCTTCTCAACTTTCTTCTTCTTATCGGGTTGTCCGGCAGCGGAGGTGTCCGGCGCGGAAGTCGAGGCAACGGCCACGCTTCCCGACGACGGCTCCGCTTTCTCTCCCGCGGTGGTCAAAGAGTCAGGATCGAATTCGCGCACCACGATGGCTTGAATCAGGGTCGCCAGGACATTCTCGTGTTCCTTGGTCGTAATATCCACCGTGGCCGACATGCCCGGTCGGATTTTTGGATTGACGTCGTTCAAAGCCGCTTTGACCTTGAAGTTGGTGCCCTGGTCGGTGGTGCCGTACCCCGCGGCCGTGGCGGTATTGCCGATTTCCGCCACCGTGCCGGCAAAGGTCGTATCGGGGAAAGCATCGATTTCGATTTTGGCGTTTTGACCGACTTCAAGATCGGCGATATCCGTCTCATCGATGTCCACTTCGACCTCGAACTGCGAGAGGTTGGATAACACCATGAGCGTCTTGCCCTGAGAATAGGCCGTTTGGGCCTGGGCAATTTCCCCTTCTTCGCAATCGATCAACGTGATAATGCCGTCCATGGCCGCCCGAATCGTGGTCTTGCTCAGGTAATCGCGGGCTTTATCCAACCGGGCCGAAGCGGCGTTTTTCTGTTGTTCCATGGCGGCAACGCTGGCTTCCTGGTTCTTCCAGGCGTAATAGGTATCCTTATACACCTGTTCCGAGGTCAGCTTTTTGTCAAACAGATCCTTTTGCCGCTGGTATTCCTCCTGACGCTGATTGAGAAGCACGCGGGCGCCCTCGAGATACGCCGCCAGCTCGTTGGAATTATACACGGCCGATTCCATGTCGGTTTTCAGCTGAACCGTATCCAGCTGTAATAGCACCTGCCCCCGGGACACGAAGTCGCCTTCCTTGACCGAGATGCCGATGATCGCGGCGTTGACTTCCGAGGTTATGTTGATTTTGGTCTTGGGTTGAATCGTTCCCGACCCGGACACGACCGCCGTAACGTCAGTGGGAAACGCCTTTTTGGTTTGAACCATGATGGCGCCGTTTCCCGACATCATCAAGTTGGCCACAACCAAGCCCACCACAACGACTGCGGCCCCACCGATCCAGAACCATTTCTTTTTGCTTTTCTTATTCATTTCTATCACCTTCACCGGTTCCGACCGGACTTATTGCTCGCCCATCGCATTGTGTAATTTCGCCAGAGCCAGGTTGTAGTCGAACTCCGCCTTGACCCGGTTGAATTGCGCCGTCTTCAAACTTACCTCGGCATCCAGCAGTTCCCATAAGGCCGCCGCCCCGAGGTTATATTTGGCCTGCACCAGATCCATATCTTCTTTGGCCGCAGCCTCTGTCTCCGTCGACACCTTCATCGTTTCCTCGGCCAGTTTTATACCCTGATGGGCATCGCGGACATCGCGGACGACCTGGTTCCGCGTTTGCAGCTCAGTGGCCCGGGCATCGGATAGTCCGGCTTTGGCCCCACCAACCGCTGCCTTACGCGAAAAACGGTCAAAAACGTTATACTGGAGAGAGAGGGATATCGTTCCGGAGTGATCTTCCGGCCCGAATTTCTTAATCTGGTCCCAACTATCCTTGCTCCATCCATAAGAGAACGACCAGGACAATGTCGGCAGGTATTGCCCGAACGCCGAACGAACGCCGTACCGAGAAGATGAGATGCTTTCCCGCGCCGATAATACGCCCGGATGCCCGGCCAGCGCCCTCTGGATATATGTGTCGATATCCCCGATCTCTTCCTTCTGCACTTCCATATCGACGATATCGAAATCCGAACCCGGTTGCGTGCCCACCAGGACCGCCAGGTTATCCACGGCCGATTTGAGCGTCTTGTCCGCGGTCACCAGGGTCAATTGATCGGTGCCGTATTGGACTTTCTGTTTCAGAACTTCGGACAATGACGCCGATCCCAGCGCATACTTTTCTTCAAATAGTTTTAGCAGCTCTTCCGACCGCTTGACCGCATCCCGGGCGACATCGAGGTCCCGTCGGGCCTTCAGGACGACATAGTATTGTCCCTTCACCGCATAGACCAGATCGGAAATGGCAGCGGTATAGTTGTAGTCGGCGGAATGCTTCTGGGACCGACTTTTGAGATAATCCCACACGTTTTGCAGACCATCGAACAAGGTGTATCCAACATATACGCCGGTTGAATAGCTTTTGATCGTCCGAGCCGGCTCTCCCGGCGATTCGACGACCACTCCCCCCGTGATACTATATACTTGCGGCGAAGTCCGCCCCTGGTCGTTTTTCCGGTAGGAGCCGGAAACCGACACCGACGGCAAGAACTGGCCTGCTCCCACCCATACGCCGTCGTTTCTAATCCGGGCCACATTCCGCGCCGCTATAACGCTGCGATCCGTTTTCTTGGCCAGTTCGATACATTCCTGAAGCGTATACTCTTTCGCCGTCGACACGCCGGCCATGGCGATGAGTCCGATCAAACAAATTGTCAGTTTCTTCATACCTTACCTCTGTATGCGATCATAGAAAATGTACGTCCAAACCTGCCATGCTCATCCCGAACATCCCCAGGCCCAATCCGACCACCATGCTGATCAACGTCACGATGACGGAAATGGTGATTCCCTTGCCGCGTGGGAAATCAAATACGGCCGCATATCCGATTCCGGAAACGACCACCGACCAGATGGTAAACAGATCCAGGTACATCAGGATCATGAACAGGATGGAGGTCATGTCCTTGGATGGATACAAGGCCGCTGGCCCGAGGGAAACGGCGACGCTGTTTTTGGCTATCACTAACGGCAGCATCAGGAGTTTGCCGACGCTGCCAATGAGTCCGCCGAGAATCGTCACGCCCCAAATCTTCTTGAAGGTCGTCGTCCCTCCGAAAAAGAACGTCCCGGCCATCCAGGCCAAAAGCCCCATGATGACGGTGACGATAACCGCCATGGCGGCTCCCGTCAACGCGCTACGCACGAAACTCACGTTGGCCGATTGCTGCTCAATTGACTGCAACATCTCCGGCGTAAGCGTGGTCGATTGTCGCATCAGCTCCAGGCTGGCCTTGTTTTGATACGGCGCATACGCTCCGCTGAAGACGGTCACCAGGACCACGAAAACGATCAAGGGGACCCAGATTGTCGGCTTTTGGTTATACGCCGCTAAAGCCCGCGCCGGAGCGGTAAAGACCCCGAGCATGATCGACCAGATGCTGTTCGTCGTCGGTCCTCCCGATTCGGCCGATGATCCCGTCGGCTCTACACCCTGCTTCAACTCCATACCCTGCACCCTTTTCTTCTTACACTTCTTACCTGTGTTTGACGGTCTTTCGATAACATTGTTTCAAAATTCCCATCGCCGGTTAAACTAACATCCCGGCGACGAAAGGCCTTGTATCAAAATGTACCATCATCACCCCCGTTTATTCAAACAACGCCGCCGAAATCTGCGTGGCCGCTTTCGATTCGATGCCCGTTCCGGCCGAATCGCCCGCCCTGTTTGCTTCCGGGGGCATATCACCTTCCCGGCACCTGCAAGAACGCAATATAATCAACTCCGGGGAGGATTGGCAAGCCCTCTTCAATAGCGGAAGGACCGAAAAAAAGGCCGGGGAGATCGTCTCCCCGGCCGCATATATTCGCTTCCGTCTTTCGTCTATTCGTGGAATACCACGCCCACGCTGATGGTCGGAAGAGTCTGGCTCCAATTGTGGAAAGTATGCACGGCCCGAGCCGCCGTCATATTAAGGCCGGAACGCAGGGAATCGGCCAGGAAAAACAATGGGAAGTTCCGGTCGGGATCGATGGTGACGTTCGCCGGATTCGGTTCCATGCCGACTACAATACTCCCCCAGAATCCGCTGACCGCCTGGCGAAGATTCAAGCTGCTATAGCGAGCGGCATCGGGACCGGCTACAAAATCTTCGCCGGGGAAATTGGGCACTTCCCGGTTACTGATATTCGGATTGGAAAGATCGGCCGAATCGGAACGATTAAACGCCCCCAGCGGCAGGACGTTCCACGTCGTATCGCCCGTCCAGCGCCATTGTCCGTCGTATCCGAACGGCACCATCCTCTTGAGGTCCAGACTGCCGTCATACGCCGGATCCAATAACACCCAGGCGTTATACCGCCATCCGTAAGGCTGGATATCCGGAATTTTTTCCATCGGGAACGCATAATTATAGTATTCGTACGTCTCACTGATCGTGGTATCGGGGTAGATGTGCAGGACATACGCGTGGTTGGTGTCCACCGTGTCGATATACGTGATCTCGACGCGCCGATGGTCGCGAATGGTGTCATAACCGATAATAACCATCACGCTGTCCTGAAAAACCCAACCGGAAATCCCGATAGTATCGGGCACGTACTTTTGGTTCGTGTCCTGTTCGGTCTGGTTCACCTTCACGCTGTCGATGCCCAGGGTGTCCTGTATCATGCGGGGAGTGAGTGTGCGGGAGCAGAGCCACAATCCCTTGGATTCATCCGCGTCGTCGAGCGCATCGCCGACAATCGTGTTATTGGTAGGCGTTCCGACGAAGTAATATCCGGTAGCCTCGAACACGAATCCCGGGAATTTCATTTTTATGGGCCGGCTGGTCGGATCGACCACCTCGTCCACCATGAGTATGGTTCCGGACGGGTTCTGCGGATCGAGATCATTCCGGTTTTCGATGGTCACCATAATCCGGTCGTAATCATACCACGGTTGGGGCACGTCAAATATGCCCGAAAATGCATTGCCGTCCATGTCGATAAAGCGATTCCAGTAGTTATCCCAGAGAAACTTGCCGAGCGACGTATAGGCGGAATCCCCGCCGTCTATCGTAACCATCCACAACTCATAGGCATACAACGTGTCCAGAGTGGGCAGTTGGTTGGGCTGCAGAGTAATAGTCGCCATTTTCTTGGGTTGTACTACGTCATCCTTCTGAGAGCACCCGAAGGTTATCAGCAAAATGCCGGTAACCATAAGCAAGAACAACAGATGCCTGACGCTGATATTCATCTAATCTTCCTCCCGGTCAACGGGTCAAAAAACGAAAAGCAAATCTATTTAACCGCCCCGGCGATGTCAAGCCGTTTTTGTGAAATATTCTGCTAACTCCTTGACCATTTTGGTCATGAGGTCGTTCCGATCTCAACGGACAATTCAAGAATAAGACTGAACGGCCGATAAATTGTTTAGTGGAAATTTTGGAAAAGGAGTATCCTTGTCCATTTGTCAGGTATGCAAATATCAGGTGCCGGATAATTCCTCCAATTTCTGTCCTAATTGCGGAGCCACAATAAAGCCGCAACGGCCCGAGGACGACGAGGAATCCATCCCCGAAGTTCGTCTACCCGACGAACCGGCGATGTCCTCCCCTGCAGAATCGTATGGTGGCGATATGCCCCACGCCGAAGATGATTTGGAAATATGTCATCCCGGGGAAATCGTCGGCTCAGCCGAGGGAACCGGCGGCGGTCAGAAAACCGGCGAATCTTCCGTCCCGCCCCCCGGCGCCGAATCCGACAACGGAGCGGCCCAGTTGCACAAGCTTTCGGCCGAGGAAGCAGAGAAGATTCGGTCCTCGTTTTACGCCGAGCGGGAGGATGATGACGAAATTTCGGCGGCTGACGCCTCGGCCCTCTTGAGAAAAATGTCGCGTCCCGCTCCGGAAGAAACGGCGCCTCAGGCCGTACCGGAAACGCCCGTTGCCGACTCGACGCAACGGATTCCGGTCACTCCCGAGTCCAATGAGGCCCCCATCGGTCAGGAAACTCAGACTCCGGAAGAGGCCGAGAAGTTTATTCAATCGCCACCCGTTCGGCATCCGGCCTATTTCCGTAAGAATTTTATCCAACTCACCGGAGCTTACCAGCCTGTTACCGGCGATGAGTTGGTCATCGGTGACCGGCATTATTTGCTCCGGCCCAAGAAGATAAAACCGCAATATGTTATCGCCGGCTTTTCTGTGATTACTCTCGTGGCGATCGTGATCATCGCCGCCCAATTCCTCTCCCCCACCCTGCCCGGTGTCGGGAATGTGGTCGGCGTAGTTCTGGACGAAGAGGGGCGTCCTCTTAAAACCGGCGCCCAAATCAGCCTCCCGGAAGCCGGGCAACGGGCTTCCGCAGACGGATTTGGCTTTTTCCGTTTCGAACGTGTCCCGACCGGGACGTATGTCATCCGCTGTCAGCTCCCGAATGGCACGCTGAAAACCGACAACGTTTCCGTGGTCAACGACCAGGTGACGACTATATCTCTCGTTCTGAGGCAAAACTCGAGCGAAAGCTATTCCATCGCCTTTCCCGGCGGTGACCAGGGAAGTATCCCTCCGCGGACGGAACCGGCCGGCTCCACAAGTCAGCCGTCGTCTTCCACAACCGCCCCGGCCACCTCTTCCGGGGCTTCCACCGGGAAAAGCTCGGCCTCGTTGAAGTTGAATGCGAATCTCGAAGACGCCAAACTGACGATTGATGGAGAAACCCTGGGTGTCGGCAATCTCGTATATAAGAAGCTCGCGGCGGGTTCCCATACCGTGACCGTCAACCGCGATGGGTACGTGGTTTGGAAAGGGACCATCCAGCTTAAGGCCAATGAGACCTACCCCCTGACGGTAAACCTGGAACAAGCCGGGACGACCTCGACCACTAAGCCGTCCTTTGCGGCCGAGGATTTTTACCAATCGGGGAAAACTCAGCTCGCCGCGGGAAATGCGTCAGCCGCCGTGGATGATTTCACCGAGGCCATCAACCTGAAACCGGGCATGGCCGACGCTTATCTCGGTCGCGGGGAAGCGTATCTACAAACCGGAAACCAGGCCGCAGCCCAAGGCGACTTCATCAAGGCCGGCGAAATATACATCACGCAAAAGCGGTATCAGACAGCTCAGGATCTCTTTACCAGGGTGATCGACGCCGACAAACGGTCGATTCCTGCTCTGCTTGCTCGAGCCGGTCTCTTTTCGCTTCGTGATGACAAGGCCAACGCCATCGCCGACTATGACCGGGTGCTTAAACTGGATAAGGAAAATTTCCAGGCCAATTACGAACTGGGGAAGATCTATTTTGCGGCCGGTCAAAACAAGGATGCCGACAAACGTCTGCGGAAAGCCCAGGAGATCGATTCCAATGTGCCTGAAGTCTATCACCTCCTTATGCTGAATTACCTCGCCCGTGATGACTTCGCCAAGGTTAAGAAGACCTATGCCGACTTCTGTCTCAACGTCCCGGGTGATCAAGTCCAGGCGTTCAAGACCAATCCCAAGTACGATGCTGTTCTGCGTATAATCGGAGAATACCAACGACCCTGAAAAACACGGGCCTGCCGGAAACGGCAGGCCTTTTTTTGCCCGTCAGAAACGGCGGGCTACCACCGAAAATCCCGGTTAAACACTTCCCCCAGACGCAACCCGGTCCCGGACCGTACCGTTACTCGGTCGTCACCTGTCCCGTCGCATAATCCAACCGCGAACCCATGACGCTATGGGGAATCAGAAACACTACCAGCATGATTAACGCGGCCGCCAGAACCCAATACCGGGGATTGGGGTTCCGTCGTTGCCGTATCATGACCGCCACCCAGCCGCAAAAAGCGATCAGGGTTTTGTTGTCGGTCAGGTCCCAGCCGAACGGAACTCCGGTCCAATAGCTGCCAAAGGCATATTTCTGGACTAACGGCCCCAAGATTAGCCCTCCCGCCAGAAGGGTCAATGTTGTCCATAAGACCAGGCTTTTGGTCCGGCCCGACTTGGACAAAGCCTCCAGGCCGGCTCGAGTCGATAGCAGCATCGAAACAAATATCAATAGGATATGCGGAATCAGGACCGCGTTCGGCACATCCCCCTTGAAACGCATCACCACCGTCCGGTCTGCCGGAACGACGACGCTGTTCTGACCGTCATCCAGAGTCAGGTAGTATTCCAACTGTCCTGCCGGAGGCTGATGAGGCAATCGCGCCATCAACTTACCGTCCTCATGGGTCATTTCCACGGACTGGAAGGGTTCGTCCGATTGGTAACGGCGGTACGTAACCTTTCCTCGTATCGTTGAATCCGGGACCGAGATCAAAACCAGATGGTCATCCTGTCCCCCATGACTGCGTTCGAGGATACAGGGAATGACTCGGCCGGACAACTCTGTCTTTCCCTTGAGTGCATAGGTCGGTCCGGTCGTCCGTTGATAATAGGCCGTAATCAAAGTCACGACAATTGCCAGAAACCAGAAAATCAATTGACGCTTCATGTGCCCTTTTCACCGCTAAGGTAAATATTATACTCGATACGAAACTCCGCAGGATTCAGTCAAATAAAATCTTTCCCCGGCCCGGCCGGCCATGCCGGTCGCCCTCGACGACGTCTCTCGCCTTGACTTGCCCAGGCGTCAGACATAGATTGAAGGGTCACGGGGAAAATAGTGCTGGAGGTCATGTGAAATCACCGGATGCCTGGAAAGCCGTCGTCCTGGTTCTAGTCTGCTGGCCTTTGATTTTCATGGCCTGCACTATCGAACGAGAGGTCGATTTTATGGCGGGCGCGCCTGCGACCGAGCCGGTGGACCTTTTCGGAGCGGGACGATATCAACCCGATATCGATGCCTTCATGGAAATCGGATGGTACGGCTCGCCGGGAACAACGCCTAAGGGTGATCAGGTATTCTTCACTTCCGACGCCAGCGGCGCCCCGCAGCTCTATTGCCTTTCCGAACAGGGATGGCCCTGCCAATTGACATTTTTCCCCGATGGGATCGATTGGTATATTCTCTCCCGGGCAGGCGAAATGGCCATCGTCGGCGCCTCTGCCGGGGGTTCAAGAAACTCCCAGCTGTATCTTCTTGACATGCGTTCCGGCCGCATTCGGCGGTTGACCGATAAGCCCGACGCGGCCTATGGATCGGTCGTCTGGAGCCGCGATGACCGGGTGATATTTTTGCGTTCCAACGAGGAGAACGGGCGCGATTTCAAGCTCTATCGCATGGACCTGGCGACGTGCGAGTTGACAAAACTGGTCGATATTCCCGGATGGAACGCCTGGGAGGACCTGTCGCCGGACGGCCGAGACCTGGTGTACAGCCACGCAACCTCCAACGCGAACAACGACCTGTATCTTTATAGTCTGGGAACACGGGACACGGTCCTCTTGACCGTCCACGAGGGATTGGCGCGATACCAGGCTCCCTCTTTCAGCGCCGATGGCGAGCGTCTCTATTTAACCAGCAATGCCAATGATCAAGGACTGATG
>JAQVRW010000375.1 GCA_028700875.1 Candidatus Zixiibacteriota bacterium
AGCCTTGGTCAACCGCGAAATCGGGCCGGGCTTCACGTCCATCGCCTCCATTGATTTAGAGACATCGACGGCCACGAAGATATCAACTCCTTCCCGTTTCATCATTTCCATGCGCGTGCCGATTTGCGGTTTGGCGGCCGCCACCGATAAGAACAGGATAGCCGCCATGAGCAGGGTCGCCTTGACCACCTGACGGGAGAAGGAAATCCCCGACGCCGCCCGCAGAAGCAGCGGCATGTCGCCGAAACGGCCCAGAAGCCGTCTCCGGGCAATGATCGCCCACCAGAAGAAGAAGGCGAAGACCGGTATCAACAGGATACCCAACAGATACAACGGTTCGTAAAATCGCATCCTGCCGGCTCCTATGGAATCTTCCGGAAATAAGTTTGGCTCAAAATCATCTCCAGGACCAGCACCGCGAATCCGGCCATCATCCAGATAAAGAACAACTCCCTATACTGCATATACTGATGGACTTTGACTTTAGTTTTCTCCAATTGATCGATTTCCGAATAAATCCTGTTCAGCTCGTCCTCCGACCGCGCCCGGTAATACTTGCCGCTGGTCGCGGTGGCGATTTTCGACAACGACTCTTCATCGATCTCGTTCGGGAGATAGATATACCGTTTGCCGAACAGGGGATCGTTTGCGGGGTACATGGCTGCGCCCGGCTTGCCGATGCCGATCGTGTAGATCTTCACGTTCATCGTCTTGGCGATATTGGCCGCCGTGAGCGGGTCGATCTCCCAGACATTGTTGACGCCGTCGGTCAACAGCACGATCACCTTGGATTTGGCCGGGGAATCAATAAGGCGATTGACGCCCGTGGCCAGGGCCAGCCCGATAGCCGTGCCGTCTTCGATCATTCCAAAATCCACCTGATCCAGAAAGTTCTTCAAGACGCCATAATCCAGCGTCAACGGGCATTGGGTGAACGCCGAGCGCGAAAAGACCACCAGCCCGATCCGGTCGGTGGATCGCTTGTCGATAAACTTGCTGATTTCGTCCTTGGCCACGAACAGCCGGTTCTCCGGCTTGAAATCCTCCGCCATCATCGAACTGGACACGTCGAGCACCAGAACGATGTCGATCCCCTCGGTTTCGACGTCCCGACGTTCGTTGCCGATCTGGGGCCGGGCCAGGGCCACGAAGAGAAGCCCGATCGCCAGAACCCGCAGAAGATAGACAAGCGGCCGGAACCGCTGCCGCGTCGTCTTGTATCCCGTCCGCACCAGCGACAAATCGGAGTACCGCACCGAGGCGGACCGTCGCGGCAGTTTCCAGAAGTAGTACCAGACCATGGCGGCGATCACTATCCCGCCGATCAGAAGAACCACTCCGCCGGGAAGTCGGAATAACAGGAGGTCCCAACCGTCAAACTTGAGGATGTTCATCGTTCATCCTCCCGGTTCTTGGAAGCGAAGTATTCCCGCAATTCCGGCGGCGCATATTTTAGACCATCGGAATCCGGTATCGACCCGGCTTCCGCCGCCCCACCCATCACCGGCTCCAACACTGGCATTGCTTCCGTGGGCGGCATCACGATGATATCCTTGGTTTTGTCCACGAGACTATACGCCGATTCCCAATCCTGGGTCGGACGTTCGGCCGACGGGACATATTTGGCGAATTTCACCAGGTCGGCGTGCTCCAGAAAGCCGATCATATCTTTTTCGAGAGCCTGGTCAACCGGCATGCCCGCCAGGATGATGTCGATTTCTTCCGTGGTCATGTCGATGGCCGCGAAATCGAACTTCTTCCCTGTGTATTTCCGGAATATCTCGGTCAACTCGGTATAGTATGCCTTGAGCTCGCCTTTGGCGAGGTAGTCTTTCTCGCGCAGCATCGCCAGCTCCGCGAAGGCAATTTCCCACGCGGGACGAGGATCGATGAACGCTTCCTCTGCGCGGCCGCGCCGCCGATAGATGAAATAATAATAGGCCGCCGCCAAGACGACCAGTACGATGATCGTCACTATCATAGCGGTATGGCTTTTGGCCAGAGAAGCCTGTTTTTTCAAGGGCCGCAACGTGAGCGTGTCGGCCGATGCCCCCTCGGCCAAAACCGACTTGATCGTTATTTTGATCGGGTCGGCGGCGATGGTTTTGACCGTCGAATCAGGCAGACGATACTCTACCGGTAACGGCGGGATGACATAATCGCCGGTGGTGAAGGTGCGGATATTGAACGACAGGACCTCCCGACGGCGTCCCTGATCCACTTTCTGCTCATCGCTGACATGGTAATCCTTGACGTCGAATCCGCCCAAGTTCGCCCCCACCGCAGGCGGCGTCAACCGAAGCGTCGAATCATACGTGATCGTGACCGAATAATTAATGAGGTCGCCGATATAGGCCGTTTGTTTGTCAACCGCGGCGGTGATATCGATCCCCCCCGCGCCCCAAGCCATGCCGACGAAAAACAGGCTCGCCAGAGAAACAGCAATCAATAACGACAAGACCCGGTTCATCTACTTCAGATTCTCCTCGAACACCTGGACTTTTTCCGCCTGCGACAAGCTGTTGATATAATCCCCGATCACTTTCTGTCCCTTATACATGATATAATCCTGAGTCACCTGATCGCGAACGTCATTCAGTTCCTTCCCGCCGTACTTGTCCTTGTTGGCCTTGAAATACATTTCCAACTCGGCCGCATCAGGATTGACGGTCGGGGCGACCTTTTGACGGATATAATACTGGGTCAGGTAATCCTTTTCGAGGCTCTTCAGGTCGCGCAAAATGCCCGGGTCCCGATCAAACCCCTCCCGCACGGCGGCGTTGTAGATCAATTCCCGCCCGATCATCTGGTCCAAGAATTTCCGCTTTTCTTCGGGGCTGGTTAACTTGTCCTGCATCTGCTGCGGCAGCATCCGGACCGCTTCATTGTATTCCGCCAGCGTGATCTCCCGGCCGCCGATCTTGGCCACGATCTTCCCTGGTGCATGGGTGGTATCGGGGATCAGATTCGTCTGACGATCCAGTTCCCGACGAGCGTCGAGCCGTCGGCCCATTTTCTCCAGCGCGGCGATAAGGTTCTTGCCCGCCTCGTTGTTATATGATGCATTGGGATCAAGCGAACGCGCCCTGACGTAATAGGCCGCCGCGTTTTCGTAATCGCCGACATCCTCGAAATACGTCTTGCCGATTAGGTAGCAAACGGCTCCTTTGGCTTGGTTGTCCAGCCCGCCGCGATCCAGAATCCGCCGGTATTCCTCTATCGCCGCCGCCGGCAGGTTGTTGTCGGCCAGTTCCCCGGCCAGCTTCTTGGATTCATCGACGGTCGCATTATCCGACCGCCCGGGCAGGGCGCTGTATACCAGGATGACCCCGGCCAGGGTCGCCGCCGAAATCACCAACGCGACTGCCGCCAGAATCCGGGTCTGCTTGTTTTCCGAACCCGTCACCGTCGTCTCTCCCTCATTTTGAAAAACTGGATCAGCGGGATAATATAGGAGCGGTCGGTGC
>JAQVRW010000376.1 GCA_028700875.1 Candidatus Zixiibacteriota bacterium
CAGCCCCTTGATAATATCCGGCGGAAAACGGGCGCTTTTGAAGGCCTGGACGACATGTGGGTATTCCAACCGAACCTGGTTGATCTCTTTGTACTTCTGTTCCACGACTTCATCGAAGTTGTTGTAGTGCATGAAATGGAGCAGAACATCGGAGCTGATATGCCAGGTCCTGGGTATCTTGACATTCTGCAACAGGTCCAGCTCTTTGGCCTTCTTCTTCAGAATCTGAGCCGCCAGATACAACCCGGCGCTTTTGCCGCCCAGCCGGCCGTGGCTTTCGGCGGTGTAAATGACTTTTTCGAGAAGGTGATAAAAATCATCCATCTCCATGTAGTGCTTGGCGATGTTGATGTAATTCAACTGCTCGGAGAAGAAGCGGCGGATCAGGGAGACTTCGATGCCCCGCTTTTGGGGGGAGGAAATTTCGGGTTCGTCCTGGGCGAATTGATGATACCGGCGGATGGCATCACAGACTTCGGATAAGGTCAGGTTGCGGTTGACGACCTGGACCAGAAAAGCCAGTTTATCCTCCTGGAGCCATTTCTGGATCAACCGCAGGATTTCTTCGTCACTCAGGTGCCGTCCGGCGATATCGAAGGCCTCGTGGCTGAAGTCGACGGGCATGGCCGGGCCGCGCCGTTGATGCGGGCGGTTCCAGTCTTCGGGGTTTTCCTCATCTTCCGGGTTGCGGTATTCCCCGAGAGATTTCAGGAGCTGTTCGGCTTCTTCCACGCCGCTCCAGCACATATAATTGAGCATCTTGCGGGAAATATTCAGAAACAAATTCAGGTCGGTCTGCTTGAGCATCTTCAGGACGACCCGCCATTCGCCCCGTTCGCTGCCGGTTTGTCTATCCCGGGCCGACTCCCATTCCTTCACCAGTTGTCGCATCTGCTGATGCATAATCCGCAGTCCGACGCGTTCGGCAATTGTCTGGATAAGCTTGATTTCATCGCGGAGAAACGGCCCGTTGTCCAACACCGGCATCTCTTTCGTGTAATAAACGCTCAGGCGGCCGATGACCATGTCCTGAACGACGATGTCGGCGCTTTGCACCCACTCGGTTTCGGCGAAACCGGGGGTGGTGTAAGGGATGCCGTCGAGCACCAGCTTGACCTGGCAGATGTCGGAGTATTGCAGCCCCGGCGGGATGGCATTGACGATCCTGATGCAGATTTCGCTGAGCGGTTCATCGGGCCGGCGCAGGATTTCCTCGATCTGATACAGGCAATTGAGTTCTTTGGCCCGTTCTTGCAGCGATTCCACGAGCTTGTCCAAGGCCCAGAAATCGCCCAGCGGTTTTTCTTCTTCGGTCATAATTGTAATCACTCCCTGTCCGGTCCGGCCGTTATCATGCACGGACTCACCGGAAATATACCGCGTCGCGCCCCGCTTCCCAACGAAAAAAAGAACGGAGGACCGCCAAAGGCGTTCCCCCGTTCAAGGTATAACCATCTATGTCAAAAAGAAACTGTCTAAACCCAGCCGCGGTCCTTACAAGCCTGAGCCACGCGCCCTACCGAAATGACGTAGGCGGCGTCCCGCATGTACAATTTTTTCTTGCGGGCCAACTCGCTGACGGCCAGGAAAGCGGCGGTCATCTTGGTGTCCAGCTTGCTCAAGACCTCGTCCTTCTCCCAGTAGTAGTTCATGTTGCACTGGACCTGCTCGAAATAGCTGCAGGTGACCCCGCCGGCGTTGGCCAGGAAGTCGGGAATGACGAAGATGTTCCGGGCGGCAATAACCTTGTCCGCCTCGGGGGTGGTGGGACCGTTGGCGCCTTCGACGATCACTTTCACCCGTTTGCCGATCTTGTTGACGTTTTCCTCGGTGATCTGGTGTTCCAGCGCCGCCGGAATCAAGATGTCGACATCCTGCTCCAGCCAGGCGCCGCCGTCGAGAATCTCATATCCCATCTCGCGGGCTTTGTTCTTGTCGATGCCGCCGAAACGATCGGTAATCGACAGCAACGAGTCGACGTTGATGCCGTCGAGCTTGCGGAAGGAATACGACTTCTGGTCGCTTTGGTCCCAGCAGGCGACGCAGATGACTTTGCCGCCGAGCTGATTGTACAGCCGGATGGCGTACTGGGCGACGTTGCCGAAACCCTGCACGCTGGCGACGGTATCGGCCGTCTTGATATTCAGCTGCTTGAGCGCTTCCCGGAGGGTATAGACTACGCCGTACCCGGTGGCTTCGGTGCGGCCCAGAGAACCGCCCATGCCGACCGGTTTGCCGGTGATGAAGCCCGGATACTTGGCGCCGTGAATATGCTCGTATTCATCCAGCATCCACAGCATGTGCTGAGCGTTGGTCATGACATCGGGGGCGGGGACATCGCTGAGAGGGCCGATGTTTTTGGCCAGTTGACGGATCCAGCCGCGGCAGATCTGTTCCTGCTCGTGGGCGCTGAGGTTGTGCGGGTCGCAGATGACGCCGCCTTTTCCGCCGCCCAGAGGGATATCGACGACGGCGCATTTCCAAGTCATCCACATCGACAACGCGCGAACGGTGTCAATCGTCTCCTGGGGGTGGAACCGGATGCCGCCCTTACACGGGCCGCGGGAATCATTGTGCTGAACGCGGAAACCACGGAAAACCTTCATCGTCCCATCGTCCATCCGAACCGGGATAGTGAACGTATATTCCCGCATCGGATTGCGCAGGAAATCGCGAGTGGCTTCGTCCAACTCTAATAGATCGGCCACCTTATCAAACTGTGCCTGGGCCATATGAAACGGGTTGAATCCTTCTTTAACCATGACCGAAACCTCTTGTTAACTTTAGACTCTGTATCGTAAGGAAGCGACATCTGTCTTCGTCCGGCGGCCAACAGGCCAAACCTATGAAAATCTACCTAACTGCCGCGCGGCGTCAAAATGTAAGCGGCCGTCACTTAGCAGGTTTCAAACCGTCGCCTTTCTTACTTTGTTACTTTTTTCACAAGGCGAATATATGCCCCTATTACCTTTTGTCAAGCATTCTACGTAAAAAATCTATAAATCTGGAGAGTAATTGAGGGTGGCAAGGTCGATTTGGCGAATTTGTGGCACAATTTCCAAGCCGGGCGAATCTCCCATAAGTCTATGTATTATTATGAAATACGAGTTTTGGGGAGATTTTTTACCTGTTGCCAGACGTCCCCCAACCCGATCGATCGGCCTAACCCAAAGAACACTAAGAAATTGTCCGGTCCCAAGGATCTGTCCCCCCCAATTTCTTCCAATATTTTGGTATTGATCGCCTGTCCCGGCCACAGTCGGATGCGCTGCCGGACGACAAAACGAAATGCCGGAATTATCGATAAAATGAGCCCATGATATGACCATCCAATTTTCATATGCCTGCCCGGGCTGGATGGGCGCGGCCGATTCCGGCGCATAATCGGGTTCGGCCTCTCCTGACGGAAGGAAAAACGGGGACGTGGGCGTATGCCTGGAATCGAGCGAATTGTGTTTCATT
>JAQVRW010000377.1 GCA_028700875.1 Candidatus Zixiibacteriota bacterium
CGAAGATAACGCTCCCTTGAACATCCACCAGATTCACCTCTCCACCATGTCCGGCGATGCCCGGATTGATCTCTTCGTCGAACACCTTCTGGACTTTTTCGCGAAGTCCCGGAAGCGGCGGCTGTTTGGCGGCCGCCCCCGGTGCGACCTGGGTTCCCCCAGCCGCCATGCGGGCGCGGATCGTTTCGCCGATTTTCAACCCCAAATCGGCCCATTCCTCGGGGCTGTTCTTGGCTACGGTGATGCTGCTGCCGGATACGAGCACCTCGGTTATTCCCGGCAAGGCAAACAGCGCCTCCAACAGCGGCGACCCGGAAGCCATCGCTTTATTCCGGCAATTATAGAACCCATCATAGACGGGCCGGTCGATGACGAACCGGCAGATATCGGGATCCATCTGCGGTTCGGCGGAAATTCGTATCTCTTTCGTTTCCATGGCAGGCAAAGCCTCCTGTCGATCTATCTACACGTTGAATGACTGTTTCGATGCATCATTTTTCCGACGTCCCAGTTCCTGAAGATAATCATACCCGTAGATGCCGGTGTTGTGGCCGTCGGAGAACTGGAAATTGACGCCGTACCGTCCGACGCGGTTGATCGCCCCGATGGTGATACCCAGAGTGACACGCATGGGGTCGAGCGTTCGTTGGCCGCTCTCTTCATCGACACATCCGGCGCAGGGACAATTGACCCGCAACTCGCGCGCCGAGATGGTGACCGACGGCTGGTCTTTCCAGGTCACGATCACGTTGCCGTCCCCGGATAACGCCATCGTCTCCGGTTCGGCGGTCTGCACGGCCACCCCCTGGGCGACGACCTCGCGAAACCGTTCGGCCAGCGCGGCAAACGCCGTGACTGTCGGGGAATTCGCTTTCTTTTCCATCAGCGGTACGCCGTCGTCGCCGGAAGCCATCAGCTCCGGATCGATCGGAATGCCGCCGAGGAAATTGACGCCGTAGGTTTCGGCCATCTGCTTTCCCCCGCCCGATTTGAAAATCGCCGTTTCTTTTCCGCAATGCGGGCAGACGAAACCGCTCATGTTCTCGATGATCCCCAGGATCGGAACCTTGACCTGGGCGAACATCTGCAGGCCCTTCTTGGCCACTCCTAACGCCACCTGCTGCGGCGTGGTGACGATCACCGCGCCGGTCAGCCGCGCCTGCTGAGCGAGGGTAATTTGCACGTCGCCGGTTCCCGGCGGCAGGTCCACCAGCAGGTAATCGAGGTCGCCCCATTTGACGTTTTCGATAAACTGCTGGATCATCCGGGTCGCTATCGGGGCGCGCCAGATAACCGGTTTGTCTTCATCCATAAGAATCCCCAGCGACATGAAACTGATCCCATGCCGGTTCATCGGGATGATCATATCCCCTTCGATATGCGGCTGTTCCGTCCCGGCGCCGAGCATCCCCGGCTGGCTGGGGCCGTAGATATCGGCGTCCATGACGCCGACTTTCGCGCCGGTCTTGGCCAATGCCACGGCCAGGTTGACCGCGACGGTGGATTTGCCGACGCCCCCTTTGCCGCTGCCGATGGCGATGATATGTTTGACCCCGGAAAGGCTCCGCGGCGATTGTTCCTGGACTGATTGGTGCTTATGCTGTTCGGCCATCTGGTTTACCTTGTCTTTCTTATGGTTAGGTCTTTTTCTCTTCCTAAGAAATCAACGATAATTATCGTTTCATATACGCAAATCCGGCCCCAAAATCAAGTGACCGTATCCGTTATTTACCTATAACCGGACATTCGCGCAAAGGTTCACCGCGCCAAGTCATTCGTTTGCATGCCCACCAAACCGTAGGCGCGCGCGGCTTCGCGCCCGAATGATTCCGGCCCGACACATTGGTCGGCCCTTAAAAACCAATTGCGAGTTTGATTGTAGGGGCGAGCGGGTGCTCGCCCGGAAGCGTCATTGTGGGCGGTCCGCCCGTGGCGGGTCCACATCTGCCCCACTGAAATGTCATTCCCGCGCAAGCGGAAATCCATCCTTCCGATTGTCTGGTGCCCCGCCGCTTGCGGCGGGTACGGAATAGTTTTGCAGTTAAACCATTCCCGCGCGTTCGGACGTCCCCGTCTGCCGCGATAACCCGCCCTTTCAACCTTCGCTCGCTTACCCACCGAACCGTAGGGGCGGACCTGCGTGTCCGCCCGAGATATTTTGGTCCAATGTCCGTATTTGTAGGGGCGACCGGGTGGTCGCCCGTCTTTTTCAAAGTCCCATGCCTGGGTGCCCCGCCGCTTGCGGTGGGTATGGAATAGTCTTGTGGGCGGTCCGCCCGTGGCGGATCCACATCTGCCCCACTGAAATGTCATTCCCGCGCAAGCGGGAATCCATCCTTCCGGTTGCCTGGGTGCCCCGCCGCTTGCGGCGGGTACGGAATAGTTTTGCCGTTAAACCATTCCCGCGCGTTCGGACGTCCTCTTCCGCCGCGAAAACCGCCCTTTCAACCTTCGCTCGCTTACCCACCGAACCGTAGGGGCGACCGGGTGGTCGCCCGCGTTCGATGCGCCGCCTGCACCCGGCTGGATGGCCCACCGATCATTCAGCGTCGGGATCGTCAAACAAATCTTGCGCTTTAGGCGATGCGGCTACCCGTCTTTGGACACTTCTTCCTTAACGTGTGCCCAAAATATGCGTGTAAACCGATCGCGAATACGGCGTTGAAGGATTGCCGAATTGTATTCTTCCAAAACCGTGCTGGCACTTTCGAAATATTTCTCCAGATTCCTCGCCAAAGCTGACGTCAACCGACCTTTTGCCAGCACGGGAACCTCGTTCCATCTCATTTCCATAAATATCTTTAAGAACCGAGCTTCCGATTCAGACTTGCATTCCACTCTGGATGAGCCGTTGTTTACTTGCCAGCCTAATAGCGTATTTTCAATAATTACCGGACCTTTGAACGTCGGTAACCTGCGAAAATCTATTCCCTCCGAAATCACCTTTGTCTTGAGAAACTGGACTAATTCCTTGACTTCATCATGATGTGTTGCATCATGCGTTAGCTTCTCGAGGTCGATTCCATTTCGACTTTTCTTGCCATTCTTGACGCTGCTTGCCTTAGTATTGCGCGCCTGGACGAGTTCGATAAGGCTGCGACGGATTTCCTCTTGTTCGGATTCTGTCAATCCCAAGACATCGCCAAGAATATAGTCGTCGATCAGGCGATGATCTTTGGCATTACATTCTTGATCAACTGATTCTACTCGCCTGTTTAGCAGGGAGTCCAATTCGGGGAACAATGATCTTTTAATAAGACTCGGATCAATGACCCGCATTTTCCTAATATCAGTTGGGTCAACTTTGAGCATGCCACCGCCCATTCCCGACCGACCGCTCAATTCAATTAAAAGCCACCCCAAGCTTGAATTTAGAAATAGCCAGATTGCTTCCGCGTACTTGCGATGATTTAATCTGATTTCGGTGAAGCTGCCACTGGCCATCGCCTGAGCACTATTAAG
>JAQVRW010000378.1 GCA_028700875.1 Candidatus Zixiibacteriota bacterium
TTACGGGTTGAAAGGATTGGAGGTCGCTCATGAATATAGTTGGTTCCGGCATGCTGACGATCATCTTCGTCGTCATCCTGATTATCGCTTATGCCATCCGCATCCTGCGGGAATACGAACGGGGCGTCATCTTCCGGCTCGGCCGCCTGGTCGGGGCCAAAGGCCCCGGGTTGATTCTGCTCATCCCGGTCATCGATAAGATGGTGAAAGTTTCTCTGCGCGTGGTGACCATGGATGTCCCCGAGCAGGATATCATCACCCGCGACAACGTCACGGTGCGGGTCAACGCCGTGATCTATTTCCGGGTGATGGATCCGGTCAAGGCGATCATCGCCGTTGAGGATTTCCTGTACGCCACCTCAATGATGTCGCAGACGACCCTGCGGGCGGTGCTGGGACAGGTGGAATTGGATACGCTGTTGTCCGAACGGGATAAGCTCAATGATAAACTGCAGAAGATTATCGACGAGGACACCGAGCCGTGGGGGATCAAGGTCACCAAGGTGGAAGTGAAAAACGTCGATCTGCCGCAGGAGATGCAGCGAGCGATTGCTCGTCAGGCCGAGGCCGAACGTGAACGGCGGGCCAAGGTCATTCATGCCGAGGGCGAACTTCAGGCGGCGACCAAGCTCCGTCAGGCGGCTGATGAGATCGCCAAGCAACCGTCGGCGATGCAGCTGCGGTTCTTGCAGACGTTGACGGAGATTGCCACCGAGAAGAATTCGACGATCGTATTCCCGGTGCCGATTGATTTACTGTCGGCCTTCATAAAGAAAGTCACCCCCGGCGAATAACCAGGGGGATTTTCGGTATTAATCTCATAGGTCAGGAGGCCGCCGTGGCGGGAGCTCCTGACTTTTCAATCAGTCGACCCCCAAGCCAAAAGCTTGGGGGTATCACCCGAATGGCGGACGGATTCCGAATGGACACCTGCATACGTAAGGAGAATACTATGGCTGATGAAAAGTTATTCACCGAAGAGATCAAGGTCACCGGTTCGCAACTGGTCGACACGGTCAAGAAACTCGTGCATGAAGCTAACATCCGACGGTTGATTATCAAGAACGAAAAAGGCGACACGATCATCGAGATTCCCGTCTCCTTTGCCTCCGTCGGCGCGTTGTTGCTGCCGCTTCTGGCGGCGATCGGCGCGGCGGCGGCCTTGATGACCAACTGCACCATCGTCGTCGTCAAAGCCAAAGAGTAGATGGTAGTTGTAGGCCAGGAGCCCGCCTTGGCGGGCGCTCCCGACTATTCCGCTTTTCGCGAGGACAGAAGAAATATATTTTTGGGGTGGGGGGCAAGCATTCAAGTGAGGGGTGGGTATGGGGTTAGGCCCTACACAGGCAAGGCTGTGAGCCCGGAATATTAATAATTGTAAAAATATTACTTGACTATTTCAGCATAAATGCCGTTATAGATACTGTGTTAATAGTACGCGTCCGCCGCATTGGATTTGTTCGAGATTTGTTCGAGTGAGCAACCCTTGTCAAAACTTAAAGTAGTGGATCGTAGCGCAATTGGGCGCAGATAACGTTTATCTTGGGTCGAATATTCCAAAACATCCGACAGGGGATAAGCAGAACTCGGGAGAGTAGCATGAATATTTACGTAGGCAACTTGTCGTACCAGACCACCGAAGACGAAATTCGTCAAGCCTTTGAGGGTCATGGACAGATTTCCAGTTGCAGCATCATCAAGGACAAATTCAGCGGTGAATCCAAGGGATTCGGGTTTGTCGAGATGGCCAGCAAGGATGAAGCGATGAAGGCGATATCCGGCCTGAACGGGTCGGAAATGAACGGTCGCACGCTGACGGTCAGCGAAGCCAAGCCGCGCACGGAAAACCGCAGTGGCGGCAGTGGCGGCGGCAACCGCGGCGGTTATGGCGGCGGCAATTCCCGCAGAGACTATTAGATTCGATACCCACGACAGCGGGGAAGACATGATTATGCGGCGTCGGGAAGCTATTCCCGACGCCGTTTTTCGTATTGGATTCCACAATAGTTTAAAGTTTGGCGGTGCCACCGGTCTTATAGATAGCGCCCGTTCCGCGATCATCTTTGAACTACTTCTGATTTTGAAGCCTAGGACAGGAAAGCGGGAAACCACCCCGAAAATGCCAGGGCGGACCACCGGTCCGGGTAATTTGCATTAGAATTCTGGATTAACATTTATCTGTATTTTGATATCGCCACGATATACAAATGGCCCAAAGAGTTTCTGCGGATCGGGTTGCCCCATATACATGCTGTTGTTCTTTGAATAATATGCATCTATTGTCCCACGCTGTGTGATTACATAGTGTAATACATGATGCGGGCTTCCTGATAGGCCTTTTGGGAGCAAGCGCTTCGGCGCGTATGTCACGAGCAGTTCGCCATCTTCAATTAGGTCGGCCAATTTCGGTTCATCAAATACATTTGCAACCAAAAGGAAGTCATCTCGATGAATAATCGGCAGCCTAGCGAGATTATTCAAAATGGGCGTTTCTACAAGCAAGTACCCGTATGGCTCAAATGAGCTCTTTGCTTTGACCTGTCCGTCAGGATCAATCGTTGTACTAGTTCTATCGAATTCCAATACTCGAAACGCATGATTTACTACGTCTGACCAAGAAACATCTTCGCCAATTACGGCAATGATGTTTTTTGCGTCAGTACCCGTCATTTCTTTAAAGGCTATTCGGTGTCGCTCCTGAGCGTTCGCGATTACTTGTGTCGCTGCTTCGTGATCGCCTTTTTTCAAATACTCTTGAATTGCATGGGTTTCTCCGTTGGTGAGGCGGGAATCCTTTTGGAGTTTGGCAACACGTATCTCATATTTACCAATCGCCCAAAGAAGACATATAACCCATATGAAAACGATGGTACTGAATATTGACGCAATGTTTTGAAAAATGGGTTTGATTCCTTCAATTGCGGGCAGGACTACTAAAATAACTGCTGAACAAATAAGCAATATCGGCGCGAGTTTCTGTATTTTCCAAAGGCGGATTGTTGCCAAAATATAGAATATAAGGGTGGCAATACCCGATATTGCGAGTAGTAAAGTTGGGGCAGTCGAGTTGCCTTCAATATCGGTTGCAGATGATAAAACGGCCAAAATGTACGTTCCTATCCCAAATATTGCAAGTGTTCTGCTTTTCATGACGTTATCCAGTTAAATCATAATCCGAAATGCCCAACGCTTTGGCCATTTAAACCATTGCCTGCTAATTTTAAGGTAGGGTTATTCCTCTCTTTAGGCAACTGTAATCTTAAATCCCGAATTAACGGCGGGTGGGCCGGACGTTCGTGCGGGGTTTAGCAGGGTTTTGTCATACAACGACGGGCGAGCACCCGCTCGCCCCTACAGGGGAAAAGGGAAAAGATTAGAGTTTCAAATCCGTTTCACTGAGCGCAGTTAGAAAGTTGGATTTTAGGCGGTCGAACAGGGCGCGGGAGAGG
>JAQVRW010000379.1 GCA_028700875.1 Candidatus Zixiibacteriota bacterium
GCCGACTATTGCATCAAGTTCGTGGTCCTTCATAAGGACTCGTTTTACGACGTCCTCCGAAGCAAACTCCACTGGGGGCGGCTCCCCGAAGGCGCGTAGAGTCGGCCGAAACATAGACTGCCGCCTAAGTCCCCAATATTCTCCGGTATTTTTCCACAAGCGCTCATAATCGCTCGTCATTCAACCGACGTAACAACGGAATGCCCGAAATGTCGGGAACCAATACCATTTTGGTTGTGTTTAAATATGTGAATGATGATCGGGCTGACAGGCGTGCTTCACGGATGGACACCGCCCTCAGCCGCACAATCTCCATTCACACGCTCAAAAGTTGCGCGGTGGAGGGTAGGTTCGATCAGATCTCGTTTCGGCCAGGGATGGCATTGCCATGACGGCATTGCTGAACTGGCGGCGCCAGGGCGAAGGCGTCGTGAGACTCAGCAGCACCTTTCGTCATTTATTTACCTCTTTTTCTCTGCAAAACTCCGGATCGCTCGTCCGGAGTTTTCTTTTAGGGTCGGCGCGAAAGCAACCCACCGGGATCATGCCTGCCACGGGGAAGAGGATGGAAACACGACGATGTCGTCAAAGTCGGAGGCATGCAAAAAACGCTTGCCATTAGAGATCGGCCACGGCATATTGGGGCCGGCAAGCGGGAGTAACTCAGTTGGCTAGAGTCACAGCCTTCCAAGCTGTTGGTCGCGGGTTCGAGCCCCGTCTCCCGCTTAATAGAATATTCCCATGGCCTCCGCATGAAATCGCCGAGTCATCTCCTTGCCCGGCATTACCAGGATAAAAAGTGTTTGAATTTGATGGCGAAAACGCGGTCTATGGGTTTGTATTCGTCATCTCCCCGCCACTGATAATCATTAAACGCCATGATGACCCAGCTTTTGGGCATGAAATTGTAACTTAAGGTTATCCCCAATCGAATCGAACGGACCCCGTCATTTCGGGTGAATGGCGTTTCCTGGAACACCTTCAGAACCAATTGATTAACCGGACTGAAATAGACGTTCGGCCTGATGCTGTTGGTAATTTCCTTCCGGCGGTGGTCCGGCCCGTGCTCGATCCAGGTGTCGTTATTGAACGCCAATGAAAATTGGCGGGACAGTCGGTATGAACCGTATACATTTATCTTTTCACTTCTGGCGAAAAAGCCGCGAGCATAATTGTATCCATACCATGATGAGACAGAACCGATAAACCACAATTTCCTTGATGTGTCCGTGCTGACATACAGGTGCGCGGATTTCGGGTTGTAGGAACGATCGCGTTCTATCTCTTTTCCGATTTCGTAACTCATCGTCAAGCCCCACCCGTTGCGGAACGCCGTTTCCCACGAGAAGGCGAACTCGCGCGAATAGGCGGTTTCGCCGTATTCTCTCACCAGGGTCGCGGCCACATTAAAATTGGAATAGGTGATGGGCCCCGACTTGGGGTAGAGAACCGGTCCGGCAACGAACGAGAAGTCCGTGCAATCATTCCAAGGCACGTAGCCTATCTGCGAGACATTGAAATCCCTGCCTACGTGCAGAGCGCCGGCCTTGACAATAAAATACGGGACCGTATGAAGAAAGAAGAAGGAATTCACGGCCCAATCCGTTTCTCCGTCCAGGGAACTTCCGGCGAGTTGATAGGTGAGTTCCATATTGCGCGAGGAACTGGTGCCATCCAGCGAGAGCACGCTGTTGTCGCTGCTGTCGGTATGTTTCCCGGCGTACAGCATTCCAATCGTGGAAATGCCGCTAAGATGGTATTTCATGCGGCCGACGGAGAACCAGGCCGCCTGTTCCTCCGCCGGACCATAATAATCGTCATAACGTTTGGCTGCCGTATGACACATCAGGGCGGCGTAATCGACCCGGTTCATTTTGCCGACGGCTTGTACGCCGGCTTGTATAGGGACTTCTGAGCCGTCGACCAACTTTCTGCCGACCTGCCGGGAATAGAATAGTTCCAGTTGTCCGGCCAGGGCGCTTCCGGACGGTTCGAAATACTCCTTTCCTTCACTGAAAAACGGACGCTTCTCATCGAAATAGAGGTCATATTTGGACAAATTGAAGGCAAACGGGTCGGCCTCGATTTGGGAAAAGTCGGGATTAAACGTCGATTGAATTCGCGTCGACGGGGTGATGTTCCAATTAACATCGACGGCCCCCTGGAAATCGTTGTGGACGGAGCCGTAACTGTTTTCGGTGCGGAAAAACGCCTGCGGGAACACTTCGAGACCGATATCCTTTCGCGCCGGTTTGATACCCTGAAGGACGGCGAAATCGGATACGGTGAATCGATCGTTGGCCTTGACCGGCACCAGGTAACCGACCTCTTCGTGGCGGGGGATGTTCCGTTTGATATCAAGGCCCCATGACGAAACATCGCGGCGATACCGGAGGGTCGACCAGGGAATGGCCATCTCGATAATATAGCCGCTGTCGGATGTGCTGACGGCCGATTCGAAAAGACCATTCCAGTCCCGGTTTTCGATCATACCATTCTCGGATAGAACGGCGTCTCCCTGAACGCCGGCGCAGGTCACGGAAAAGGCGTACGCCGTCTTCTTGTCTTTGAACGTGTCCAGGTAAACCACGACATAGTCGCCGCTCCGGCCGTCGCGTGATCCGGTCCGACAATCGGGGAGACGATCGTGTGTACGGCAGCGGAAGGCGAAATAGAGGGCGCGCCCGTCCTGCAGAACGTATACGGTCGTCAGTTCAGACAGGGGTTTTCCGGGAAAGGGCGCAAATTGTGTAAAGGTCGATACCGAATCCGCCCCAGACCAAACGGGTTCCAATACGCCGTCGACGACGATCTGCCCTTCCGCGTTAGTCACATCGACGATCATTGTCTGCGCGATTATAGGCGATATTGAAAGAGCCACGATACCGGCGGTCACGAGCGCCACGCTACCGCGACGGGTTCCTCTCCTTGTCCAAAACATAGGCAAAATCACTCCAAAATTGGTCCGTTTCCTTCCCGATATCCCTGAACGGATCCGCCCATATGACATAGCCGGTTGAATCCACCAGCACTTTCAAAGGGGTCCGTTCAAAGGCCATGGCCGCGTTGATTCGATACGACGTGTCAACGTACATGGGAACGGTGATGCCCGTGATCTCCGTCCATCGCCAGAGTTCGTCGGGCGAAGAGTGAGACGCGATTCCGTACACGGGTATCCCCGATTCCGGATAGATTCGGGCCCACAGCGTCTTCTCCGAAAAGCAAGTCGGACAATCGTTGGGGGAGAAGAAGATGAGCATCGTTAAAGGGCGGTGGCGGATCAGTTCGCCCAGGTTTCCCATGGCGCCGTCTCTTCCCATCATGTCGCCCGACGGGATTTGGGTCCGGTGCATGAAGAGGTCGGGGCTGTTGAGATGTACGTCGCTTCCGCCGGTGATACCTCTGATTTTTGCCAGCAAGGCCACGTTCAGGCAGAGTAGAACGGCGAT
>JAQVRW010000380.1 GCA_028700875.1 Candidatus Zixiibacteriota bacterium
GCTTTTCCCCGCCAGGTTTCGGTGTCCTCCGACCGCGGGCCGTTGTCGAGTCGGCAGGCGGACGTGCGGTTCAGTACCGGGACGGCGTATCGGTTGACCTTTACGTCGGATTCCTTTTTTACCCGTTGCGATATGGTTGGCAAGCTGATCGCTTCCTGTAGCCATGCCGGAGGCGGTTTCCGCGCCAGGCTGGCGTTGGATGCCCCCGACCCGTTGCGCGTCTTCCCACACGCGACGGCCGCGGTCTATCCGCCTTACTTCTCGCTGGAAGAGTTGGCGATCATTGCGCGTCGCCGTATTCGGCTCCCTTATGGCCTGATTCGGATCGACCAACCGGGACGGATATTGGGGATCGATTATTCGCTGGCGATTCTTCGCGAGCGGGCGTCCATCGAGGAAAAGGAGTCGTTTCTCCAGGAATTGATCCGGATGCGGATGGCGTCCGACCGGACCGCCTATTATGACGGGTCCGTCATGGTATTGAACAACTAGGAAGAGACCTCCCCTGCTATAAAAACGGCCCGGCAGTCGTATGGACTCCGGGCCGTTCACTTATTTCCAATATGTAATCGACGAATCCCCAAACACAAACGCCCGGATTGCAGACAATCCGGGCTGACCCGAGGCAATAAATTTCCTCTCATCCGGAAGGGCCGGATGGATCGTCGTCGACCACTACGCCTGGGGCGCGGCGGCGGCTTTGGTTCTGGTTGCGGCCTTGGCGAGGCGTGATTTCAGCCGGGCGGCGCGGTTCTTGTGCAAGACCTTCTTGCCCTCGGCCTTGTCGATCTGCGAATAGAGCGACTTAAGATCGACTTCTTCGTTGCCGGCCAATTTGGCGCGGGTGTCCTTGAGCGTGCGCCGTAGAACCGACTTGTTGGCGATGTTCCGAATCCGAGCGGCGGCAGCCTGAATCAGCCGTTTCTTGCATGACTTATGGTGTGGCAAAAAAACTCCTTTCGTTTTCCCTACTAAAGCCCTACAATATAACGTTTGCCGGACCTCTGTCAATAGGGTAAATGGCCGCAAAGTCAGGATTTACCAAAGCTTTTTCGCGCGTCGCCCTGGGAACCCTCTTTTCCCGGATATTGGGCCTCGTCCGCGAGCAGGTTTTCGCCCACCTGTTTGGCGCTTCTATGGCCGCCGATGCCTTTTTCGCGGCCTTTCGCATTCCCAACTTGTTACGCGATTTGTTCGCCGAAGGGGCGTTGTCGTCGGCTTTCGTACCCGTGTTCAAGCAGGACATAAAAGAGCGCGGAAAAGCTTCTGCTTTCGAGCTGGCCCAGGTCTGCTTTACCGTCCTGACCATCGTATTGGCCGTCATTATTATCCTCGGCGCCCTCCTGGCGCCGTATCTGGTGAAGATTATCGCCTTCGGTTTCGGGGACATCCCCGGCAAGGCGGAATTGACCACGCGGCTGACCGTGATCATGTTTCCGTTCCTTCTGCTAGTGGCGCTGGCGGCTCTGGCGATGTCGATTCTCAATTCCTTCGATCGTTTCGGCATCCCCGCGCTGGCCCCGGCCCTGTTCAACATGGGTTCCATAGCCGCCGCCTATTTCATCTGTCCCTATATGGAGGAACCGATCGTCGGGATGGCGCTGGGGGTTCTTCTGGGGGGATTGGGGCAATTCGCGATACAAATTCCCAGCCTGCATCGAATAGGCTTCCGATTTCGTTTCAAGCCCGATTTCAAGCACGAAGGCCTCCGACGCGTGGGGCGGTTGATGTTGCCGATGGTCAGCGGCCTGGCCGCCGGGCGGGTCAATATATTCGTCAACACGCTTTTGGCCTCGCTCCTGGCGGCCGGATCGGTGTCGTACCTGACCTACTCGTATCGGATCATGCACCTGCCGCTGGGGATGGTCGCCGTGGCCCTCGGGACGGTCGCCCTGCCGAAGGCCTCGGAGCAGGCGGCCAACAACGACCGGGCGGGGATTGCCGCAACATTCTATCGGGCCATCCATCTCTGCTTCTTCCTCGTCTTCCCGGTGGCGGCCTTTTTCATTGCCTGCGGCGTGGATATCGTCGGCATCCTGTTTCAGCACGGCAAGTTCGGGCCGGAGGATACGCTCAATACGTATCATGCCCTCAACTGGTATAGCCTCGGCCTGATCGGTTTCGCCGGGGTGCGGGTGACCGCCCCGGTGTATTACGCCTTGAAAGACGCCGTGCACCCGATGCGGTATTCGATCATCTCGGTGGCGGTCAATCTGGTCGCCAATTTTCTCTTTATTCCGTTTTTCAATTTCGCCGGTTTGGCGGCGGCCACGGCCTTGGGAGGGTTGGTCAATTTCGCGCAGTTGCTGCACGCCCTGCCCCGATTGGTGACCGAGATCAACCTCGGCAAGGTGGTCAATCTCTTTGTCCGCACGGTGGTGGCGGCAGCCATCATCGGCCTGGCGTTGTACCTGATCGGAATGCATCCCCGGATGACCGGACTGGGGGATCATTTTAAAGGAAGGCTTTTGCGGCTGTCGATTCAATTTGTCATTGGCGTGTCCGGATATTTTGTAGTATCGTATTTTCTGGGGAGTATCCCCGCGTTGCGGAGCACGAAGAAACAATAATGTAACAGGAACGTCATATGTTCGGCTTTCGGTATCCGGCCGTGGTCGTTCTATGTTTCGTCGCGGCGGGAACGATTGCTGGGCGGTATTTTTCGCCCGGCCTGACGATCTTGTCTGCCCTGGCGGCCAGCGCCTGCCTGGCGTTGGTCTTTGCCTACGTCCGCCTTCTCCGGCCGTATTTCATCATTCCCCTGGCGCTGGTGATGCTCTTCGGGGCTTGGAACCGCGCGGCCGCGTTGTACCAGGCGACCCCGCCGGATGATATTTCGCGCATCATCGACACCGGCCAGACGGCATCGTTTTTCGCCGAAATCACCGCCTGGCCCGAGATCAAGCGGGAAAAAACGTCGCTCACCTGCCGGGTGGACTCAGCCGTGATCGGCGATAGCGTTTACGCGACCTCGGGTCTGGTGCTAGTCATTATCCGACGCGTAACGACCGAATTCGCTTTCGGCGATCGAATTCAATTTTCCGGACGGTTGGTTTCGCCCCGTTCCGCCGGTTACCCAGGGAGTTTCGATTACGGCCGCTATCTGCGGAACCGGTCGATCAGGGGGCTGGTGTATATCGCCGATCCGGCCCGCGTGGCTGTCGCCTCATCGGCCGAGAATCGTCTGGAACGGAGTATCGCCGGACTGCGACGTTGGATCGTGCAAACTTTCACCGGGAATCTGAGCGCCGTCTCCGCGGCCATGGCGACGGGATTTCTGATCGGGGAGACCCGCAACATCCCGGAAACATTATATCAATCGTTCCGGCGCACCGGCACGATGCATCTGTTGGCCGTCTCGGGATCGAATGTCGCCCTTGTCCTGGCCGTGGTCGTTTTCCTGATTCGGTATATCCCACTGGGGCGCTGGCCTCGTC
>JAQVRW010000381.1 GCA_028700875.1 Candidatus Zixiibacteriota bacterium
CAGACGGCGCAGGTTCATCGTCGGTTTCATCCTGACGGCGACGGTGGTCGCCCTGGTGTTGGCCTTCGTTTTGCCCAAATGGTACCGGGCCAAGACCTCGATTCTGCCTTCGCAGTATGACCAGTCGTTGGGGATTTCCGGCAATTTCGCCCAGTATGCGCTGTCCTCTTCGGGATTCGAATTGCCGATCATGGCCACCCCGTCGGATGTCTATGCCACCATGCTGAAATCCGAGGCGATCGTCCGGGCGGTCGTCGACGACAACAAACTGCTGCCCTACCTGAAGGAAGATTCGTTCCAAAAAGCATATGAATACATGCGGGACATGACCCAGATCAAGATCACCGGCGAAGGTGTCGTCGAGTTGTATTTTGAGGACAAGAATCCGCAGATGGCCGCGCAGATCGCCAACAGCTATATCAAGTGCCTGGATCAACTCAACCGCGAGGTGAAGGCGGGCAAGGCCAAAGCCGACAAGGAATTCATCCTGCACCGGCTCAACGCCACCAAAGCCTCGCTGGACAGCGCTCGCACACAACTGCTGGCCTTCCAGACCGAATACAAGGCGGTCGATCTGGACCAGCAGAAGGGGATGGCGCTGGCGGCCGCCACCCAACTGAAATCGCGCCTGACCGTCACCCAGGTGACACTCGACATAAAGAAGAATGTCTATTCGGAAGATCATCCGGAGGTCCGTCGGCTGCAGACGGAAGTCAACGAATTGCAGCGGCAGTTGAATCTGATCGAATCGGGCGGCGGCAAGACATCGTATTTCTCGCTGGGGCTGGCCGAGATGCCGTACCTGGCGGGCCGGTATACGGAATTGAAGGCCAACGTCGACATCCAGACCAGAGTATATGACCTGTTGACCGGGATGCTTGAAGAAGCCCGGATAAAAGAGCAGAAAGACACGCCGACGATCTCCGTTCTGGAGACGGCCTATCCTCCGGAACTGAAGTACCGACCGAAACGGACGCTAATCGTCGTCCTGACCTTTGCCGCGTCAATAGTCCTGTCGTTTTTCATCGCCCTGTTTGCCGATTACCTGGAAAATCTGAGGCGCTCATCTCCCTCGGAGTATGATCTGCTGCAGCAGACGCGCAATGAGCTGACCGGTAAACGCGGCTTCCCTGACAGTTGAGGTCCCGGCTCCCGGGCGCGATCACGATCAAATGATGCCGTCTGATGGCCCAGGAAGCGGCCGGCAATGCTCCGGGTCGGATATAGCGGAGGAATTCCCATGGAAAACAGAATGATTGATCCCAGCGCAGTCATCGGCGCCAACACGAACATCGGGTACTATGCCGTGGTCGGCCGGGATGTCGCCATCGGCGCCGGATGCGTCATCGGTCATCACGCGGTGATCCACGACGGGACCGTTTTGGGCGACAATATTCGCGTGGACGACGGCGCCGTGATCGGCAAGCGGCCGATGCGGGCGGCCAATTCGGCGGTCACGAAAGATCAAGAGCTGCCAGTCTGCCGGATCGCCGCCGATTGCATCATCGGCGCCGGCGCGATCATCTACCGGGGCGCGGCCCTGGGGCGCAAGGTGCTCGTGGCCGATCTGGCGACCATCAGAGAAAACGTGACCATCGGCGACTTTACCATCGTTGGCCGGGGCGTGGCGATAGAAAATTTCTGCACCATCGGACGGTACTGCAAGCTGGAGACGAATGCGTATATCACGGCGTATTCGCGGCTGGAAGACCGGGTGTTCGTGGCTCCCTGCGTAGCCACCTCCAACGACAATTACGTGGGACGGACGGAAGAACGATTCAAGCATTTCAAGGGAGTGACGGCCGCCAGGGGGGCGCGAATCGGCGTCAACGCGACCATTCTTCCCGGCAAAACGGTCGCCGCCGACGCGCTAGTCGCCGCCGGGGCGCTGGTCACCAAAGATGTGCCGGCCGGGAGGGTCGTGGCCGGCGTTCCCGCCAGGGATTTTGGGGAGGTTCCCGAGGCCGAACGTCTGGACAATCAGGGCTGGCCGGAATAGGAGGAGAGCATGGCGGTACCACTTCTTGATTTGAAACGGCAGTACGCCCCGATTCGGGCGGAAATAGACCGGGCGGTCAAACAGGTGTTCGATCATTGCGGCTTCATCATGGGGCCGGAAGTCAAAGCGTTCGAAGCCGCCGCCGCTGAATTTTGCCGCACCCGGCACGCCGTCGGCGTCGCCTCCGGCTCGGATGCGCTCCTTTTGGCCCTGCGGGCCTGCGGCGTGGGGCCGGGCGACGAGGTCATCACCTCGGCCTTTTCCTTTTTCGCCTCGGCCGGGGTCATCGACCACCTGGGCGCCGTGCCGGTCTTCGTCGATATCGAACCCGACACATACAACATCGATCCCGCGCAGATCGAAAAAGCGGTCACGGCCAAAACCAAAGTCATCATGCCGATCCACCTGTTCGGCCAATGCGCCAACATGGATCCGATTCTCAACATCGCCGCCACCCACGGCTTGAAGGTGGTCGAGGACGCCGCCCAGGCCATCGGCAGCCAATACAAAGGCCGTAGCGCCGGATCGATCGGCGATATGGGGTGTTTCTCCTTCTTTCCGACCAAGAATCTCGGCTGCGCCGGCGACGGCGGGATGATCACGACCAACGACGATGCGCTGGCCGACATGGTTCGTCTTCTGCGCCAGCACGGCGGACGGACGGAATACGTGCATGAAGTCATCGGGTACAACTCCCGGCTGGACACGCTTCAGGCGGCCATATTGCTGGTGAAATTGCCCCACCTGCGCGGATGGACCGATTCCCGCCGCCACAACGCCGCTCGCTACAACGCCGCCTTTGCCGGTTTGCCGCTCAAAACACCGGCCGTCAGGGATTGGGCCTATCACATCTACAACCAGTACACCGTCGCCTGCGACAACCGCGATAAATTATTGGCCTGGCTCAAGGACCGTCAGATCGGCCATAAAATCTATTACCCGGTGCCGTTCCATTTTCAGCATTGTTTCGCCGGGTTGGGATACAAAGCGGGCGATTTCCCGCAGGCGGAGAAAGCGGGCAAGACGGTCGTCTCCCTGCCGATATTCGGCGAGATGACCGCGACCGAACAGGATGAGGTTATCGACGCCGTCGTTCGGTTCTTCGCTTGATCGGATGGCGCAGGGGAGAATCGTATGGCGGCAAGACAGCGAAAAGTCGTCGTTTCCATCGTCGGGGCGCGACCCCAGTTTGTCAAACTGGCGCCTCTGGCGCCGGTGCTTGGCGCGGCTTTTCGCCACCGCATCATTCATTCCGGGCAGCATTATGACTACGAACTGTCCCAGGCGTTTTTCGGCCAGCTCGATATCCCCAACCCCGACATAAATCTTAAGGTCGGCTCCGGCAGCCACGGACGCCAGACCGGTCAAATCCTGGAACGATGCGAAAAGGCGCTC
>JAQVRW010000382.1 GCA_028700875.1 Candidatus Zixiibacteriota bacterium
GCAAACTGAAGGTCAATCGCGAATATTTGGCGGAACCGTTCGAGAAATCGGTCACTCTGGAATTGACCGACGCCTCCAAAACCCGCTTTACCATTCCGGTCGTACGCCGGTTTATCGGCAAACCCAATGCGGGGGTAACGCCCACCACGCAGGGTCAGGTTCCCAAGACTGGAGGAACTCACTAACCGGCGTCGTTCAGAATCAAGAAAATCATAAGAGCCTGTTACCTCCAAGCGCGACAGGCTCTTTTTTGTCCAGCATTCATTTCCACCGAAAGACCCCGTCGTTTCCCGACCGATCGAGTACCGACGGCCGCGCCCCGGCGCACCGGCCCTTCTCAAGGGAACAGCCGCTGTCGGGCATTATTCCCGGAGACACCAAAAACAGACACCACACAAAACCATATATATTCGGAGGATTAAGAATTGAAGCCCAGATGTATATCGCTAATGATCGCGGTTGCCATCATGGCCATCGCCCTCGCTTCGCCAGCGACGGCATTACCCAAAATGCTGTTGCCGGAGGAAGAGTATGATTTCGGCTTCGTCCCGCAGGACTCGAAGGTCTCGCACGTCTTTTGGATCAAATCGGTCGGAGACGATTCGCTGATTATTATCAGTGTCAAGCCGGGATGCAGTTGCACCCAGGCGCCGCTGGCCAAGAAAGAACTGGCCGCGGACGACAGCACCGAACTGGAAATCATTTTCTCGACCGGGAAAAACATCGGCAAGACGACCAAACGCCCAATGATCACAACCAACGAAGGGCCGCCATCCCGCAACGTGATCATATCCTGCGACGTCGTCCGGGCGCCGGATTCGACCTACCCGTTGATTATCAAGCCGTTCCGGCTTTTCGTATCTAAGGCCGATACGATCGAGATTGATGAAGCGAAGTTTACCATACAGAACGTCTCCGATCAAGATTTGGGGATAGAAGTCGTCAGCGAACCATATGGGTATTTTCAACTGACCCTGCCCAAGAATATTGCGCCGGGGCAAACGACCGAATGCAAACTGAAGGTCAATCGCGAGTATCTGGCGGAACCGTTTGAGAAATCGATTACGTTGGAATTGACCGATGCCTCAAAAACCCGTTTCACGATCCCGGTGATACGGCGCCTTATAGGCCGACAGAACGCGGGCGCAGTTTCGCAACCGCAGGGCCAAACCCTCCCGGCCGACGGCAAGCACTGACCGAAAACGGCATAACAAGCAACCACAGGCGGGCCTGCCGCCGGATGATGCGGCAGGCCTTTTTCGTTTTTTGTCCCTTCCGATTCCCAAATTTTGTATTATAATATTCAAGCCGGCGGGAAACAAAACCGCTCCGGCGCGGTTGTAACTGCCAGTTGTCGCGCGCATGATGTCGCGTACATTGTCATGATGAGGAGATGCAACGAATGGTCAACATATCGGAAAGCGCCAGTCGGGAGCTGAGCACGGTTCTCGGGTCGGAGCAGTACAAAGACAAAAGCCTTTATGTCAGTTTCATGGGTTTTGGCTGAAGCGGTCCCGTTCTGGGATTGGCTCTGGATGAGCCGGATAGCAGTTCTACCCTGTTTACCTCAAACGGGATCAATGTTTACATGCATTCTGACCTGACCGAACAGCTCAAGCCGTTTGGCGATATCTTGATTGATTTTGTGGATAATGGCCCGGAACAACGAGGTTTTATGATCAGCACGTCGGCCAAACCCGAGGGTCGTGATTGCGCGGGCGGTTGCGGCGGCGGTTGCGGCGAGGAAAGCGACCATTAAATCAACGCTTGTATAGACTCCAAAAAAAACCGGCCGTAAGGCCGGTTTTTTTGTGCTTAGTCATTATCATCCCCACCCTGCCAGTCATCTTCCGGGGCTTCGTTCTGGTATCTTTCCATCCAGTCGGAGTTATGTATCTCACGGTCATGTGTGGAGTGGACGAGGCGGAAATCGGCCGCGCCAGCCTTCTCGTCGTTGGCGAAAATGAAGATTACGCCATTTTCGATATTGTAATAGTCCCATTTGATGAGCGGATACGAGGCTCCGGGAAGCTCCTCCTCGCTTTCTTTATCGGGGAAGCCATACATGATCAACACGCGCCCGCGATCGGTTTTCCATCCGTCGTTTTGGCCGCCTCGGGTGGAAAAACTCTCGTTAGCGTAGGCGAAACGCCGAACGGCATCGTTGTAAACCGGATTTTCCGGAGTCGAGGGATCGTTATCGAGATCACGCCAGAACTGTCTGATAAAGTTCTTTTTCCCCTCCGTGGTGAGTTCCTTGATCCGCGCCTTCTCGGCTTCACTCATGAAATACCACGCGATATCGACCATCAATTGGGCGTCGGCGCTGGTCGCCGGGGAGACTGTCGGCCCGTCACCGATAACCGAAAATGCTTTCGTCATCAGAGCCTGCTTCCTGGAATTCAGATCGATAGCCTCTAACAGCAGATAATAGTCGCCCGGGCTCAAGGTGTGAATATCCACGGCCTTGGTCAACACGGCCGAACCGCCGGGTTTGGTATGACGGGCGCCGCCAACGTCGAGAATGTCGTTGCCAAGCGAATCCTTGACCCGGTAGCCAACGGCGAAAGTCCCCGTCGGACCACCGGAAGTATCCAAGCCGTACAACTCCGAATAGACAGACATCACGGAGTCTTTGCCCCATCGGTATCTTCCCGTCGGATTGGGAATAATCAGCTTCCCTTCCTTGACGAGCCGTTGATTGGCCCCGCCGGCATCCAGACTGTCGACGTCCCGAATTTCGAAGGCCGGCTCCAGATCGCTGCTTATCAGTCCTGCCGCATAAAAATCGGGCACGTTCACCGTTAATGACTGATGTCCCGTGTTCTTGGAAACATCATCGATAGCGGTCACCTGTATCCGGTATCGGCCGGGAGCCAACCGCAACAGCAGCAGGTCAAACAGGCTGATACCGGGGACAGCTTTCTGGGTGGAATCCGAAAGCTGAGACAGGAAATACGTGCTCGCCGAATCGACCGGCGTCGAATCCTCGGTGAATGCCGTCGCTCCGAGAAAAACCCCGGCATATAGGTACCGCGATGTATCCGAACCGATGAAGGTCAGTTGATGGCGGTTCAGGCCGCAATAGATCTCGACATAGGCCGTATTGGCGTCAGTGTCCTTGAAGGCGGCATAATTGACCGCCAGCGACAGAGAATCGGCACCAAGTGCCGGTTGCCCTAACAGTACCGCCGCGATTAACAGAGAAAAAAGTCTTATGCTCTTCATAACGTCCTAATAGCTGATGCCGTCATACGGCTGTTGGAGTTCATAATTCCCATCGCCCCAATTATCCACAAACCAGAAACTCCGGGAAGGCACCGTTCGATAGTAATGCCAGATCTGATATGGTTTCGTGGCCAGTTCGAACGGGTAGTCTTCTATCTCTTCCG
>JAQVRW010000383.1 GCA_028700875.1 Candidatus Zixiibacteriota bacterium
CACCTGATCTCCTCCAGCCTGTCGGAGGCCGGGTTCACGGTCGACGGCGCCCTGACGGGGAAAGAAGCGATGGAAAAACTCGCCCGCGGGGAGTACGACCTGGTGGTCAGCGACATCCGCCTGCCGTCGCCCGACGGCCTCGAAATTTTGCGCTGGTTGACGGCCAATCGGCCCGAGACGATCGTCATCATGATGACCGCGTTCGGGGAGGTCAAGACGGCGGTGGAGGCGATGAAAGCCGGGGCCGACGATTACCTGATCAAGCCGTTTCCGCTGGATGAGCTTCTGCTGCAGGTGAGGCGTCTTCTGGAACGCCGTCGCACCGAACAACTCAAGGACCTCCGCGAAAAGGATTTTGAATCCCTGGCCTACGATGAGTTCATCGGTTCATCTTCCGCCGCCGCCGGGCTGATGGATCTGGTCAAAAAAGTCGCGGCCACCGACACGACCGTGCTCATCACCGGTGAGTCCGGCAGCGGCAAGGAACTGGTTGCCCGGATGACCCATCATTTTTCGTCCCGTCGCGGGCAGCCGTTTATCCCGGTCAACTGCGCCGCCCTGACCGAAACCCTTCTGGAATCGGAGCTGTTCGGGCACGAGAAGGGCGCGTTCACCGGGGCCGTGGCCCGCAAAGCGGGGCGGTTCGAACTGGCCGACGGCGGCACCATTTTTCTGGATGAAATCGGCGAGATGTCTCCCGCGTTACAGGCCAAACTCCTGCGGGTGCTGGAGGAACGGCGGCTCGTCCGTGTCGGCGGCGTGGATATGATTCCCATCGACGTCCGTCTGATCACCGCCACCAATCGCAACCTCAAAGAGCTGGTCAAAAGCGGCGCCTTCCGCGAGGACCTTTATTTTCGGGTCAACGTCTTCCCCCTGGCCGTGCCCGCGCTGCGGGAGCGGATCGAGGACATCCCGACCCTGACCCGATATTTCCTGCAAAAGATGAAATTCCCGTATCCCGATCTCGACTCCGAGGTGATCGCCTGCCTGCAGAGCTATCACTGGCCGGGAAATATCCGGGAGTTGAAGAACATTTTGGAGCGGGCGGTGATTCTGGCGGGAAGAGAACCGATCGATATCGGTTGTGTCGGCCTCGATGATGATGACCTGGGAAACGTGCAGATCGTCTCGTCGGCGGCAAAGAAATCCCTGGGCGAAGCCGAGAAGCAGTTGATCCTCGATGCGCTCAGACGAGGCAACGGCAACAAGACCGAGGCGGCCAAGATGTTGGGGATCACCCGGCGACGGCTGTACTCGCGGATGAAGATTCACGGCCTGGAGTCATAATGGTGTCCGGCCCGGTACAGACGACCCCCATGGTACGCATCGGCGCCGTCGGGCCCGGCCGGTGTTTATATGCAATCATATATCCGCCAGCTTGTTGGCCCTATCAAACGGGGTCTTGGAGGGCGGCATGAAAATTGAGACACTATCCGGCAGAAGAAGAAAGGAAGACCCTCTATGAGGTGTTTATCATGGATCGCGATTCTGCCGGTGATGTTTCTGGCTGTCGGGATCGTATCGGCCCAGAACCCGCATGATGTGGCGGATTTGCGGGCGGCGTTGGAAAAGACCGATGAGGTCATCATGCAGGCTCGGGACGCGGTCGCCGAAAGCGGTTCCGAAAGAGCCAAAAACCTTCTCGCGACTTCCGAAAAACTGCAGGAACGAGCGCGGTCTTTGGCCAATGCCGCCATCACCGACCATAACACGCCGTTGGCCTTGCGAGCGGCGAAAATGACGGTCAAGGCGCGGTTGCAGGCGGAACGAGCGATAGCCGTGACTCGTCAGGCGGAGGAAAACGAGGATTACGTGCGTCGCCGGCTGGAAGTCACCGATGACATGATCCGGACCGTGCAGGAAAAGCTGACGGCCGAGATCCGACCGCAAATCCGGCTGATTTTCGATTCCGCCCGGGAGAAACAGCAGCGGGCGCTGGAGTTCCTCCAGAGCCGGCGTTTGAAGATGGCCCTTCAGATGACTCTTCAGGCGCAGAAGTCGCTGGAAAAGCTGCTTCAGGGGACGGAGCTTCAGGAAAAGGCCAAGCAGGATTATGAAACGCTTTTGGAACGGTATCTGTCTTTGAGTGATTGGGCGGCGGCGTACGACAGTCGCGGCGGGGCGGACACGGAAAACCGCCGCCGGCAGGCCGAACGGCAACGGACGGAGGCCGAGAACCTGGCCGACGACGGACAGTATATGCGCGCCGAACGGACTCTTCGGAAGGCGGTGGACATCCTGGCGGAGTTGCAGCAAAAGGAAAGGGAGCCGCAAAAGATCGCCGCCACTCTCGACGAGCTCAACGAATGGGCGGAGAGGCTCCGGCCGCAGGTCGATCAATCTTCCGATGGAAAAGTGAAGCGGCTGTATGAAACCGCCCGGGATCATCTGGACCGGGGGGCGGTCTTATCCAGGGAGGGAAACTATGAGCAGGCCGCCCGTCGGCTTCAGGCGGCTCGCCAGACACTCTCCGAAATATCAAATCTGTTGGGGCAATAGGGAATAACTTTTGTCGGCGAAACGCCTACAAGCGGTCTTTCTTCTTCTTTTCGTCAGCATTCTCGGGAGCGCGGGTTGGGCAACCCAACCGCCCGAGGGCGGTCGCTTCTCCGCGACCGGCGGGGTTGAGTATCAGGTCATTTCCCAGCGATATTACGAGTCGATTATCGACACCTCCACCCTGGATCCGATCGAACTCTGGCAACCCGCCCGGGACGAAATCAATGAGATGATCGTTCGTTCGGCCCTGGGGTATCATCACCGCCGCCTGCAAACCACGTTCGATTTGACCGGGACTCTCGACCTCTCCCCCAGCCGTTTCCTGGGCGGCGGGGAGTTGGCTTATGTCCGTGGCGGCCGGGATAGCCGGGCGGCTTTTTTCGGCCGGTTCGAAAACCGTTCGCCGTTCGAAAGCGAAACCGGCAGCCGCAATGGGTATAACCATTTTCGAACGACATTTTCGGGGGCCAAGAGGGTTTCATCCCTGTTCCGCCTGACCGCGCGCACGGGGTACGAGCAGATTTCGTATCAAACCGAACGTCCGGCCTCGGATGAACAACCCTCCCTCTTTTACCTCTATGATTACTCTTTGCTATCCGGTGAGGTCGGTACCGATATCGGGCGCTGGTTGTCTACCCGTTTGATCTATGGTCATCGCCGAGTCCCCGACTCCGTTTCGGCCGGCTATGACAACTATCGTTATGATATGGAGTTGACCCATCTCGGCTCCGGTCATAGTCTGACCCTTGCCGGGGAGCTCGAACTCAAAGACTATTTCCAGCCCGGCGGCCGTAACGATTTCTGGGCCGGCCATTTGGGGGCCAATTTTTGGAGAGATATCGGGAGTCAGGTCAGATCGGAAGAGC
>JAQVRW010000384.1 GCA_028700875.1 Candidatus Zixiibacteriota bacterium
GCTCTGTCCCGCGCGGGATGACCAGCGGGCCATAAGGCAGAAAAGCGACCGATGCCCCCGTTCCGACCCGTTCAATTGTTTCCTTCACCGCCGTTTCGACCGACGGGGCATATCCCAGGTGACATCGCCTGGTCGTCACCTCATCCAGCGACGATACCAGCACGACGTCGCACCGGGAGCGAATCTGGCACAGTTTCTGGACCTGCCAGCTGTCGTCGGTTCTTATGGCGTTATTCGATAGACGGGCCATTAATGTTTCAAAAGAATCGGCGGAGGATAGCATTTTTTCGAACGCGCTGCCGTGCGGAATCCCCTTGGCGCATTCCGAAGCAACGATGATCGTTCCTCCGGGAGCGACCAGTTGAAGCCCCAACGCCATCGCCTTGACGCTTTGATAGAGGTTCTGATCGAGCGGATGTCCGGCGTTGGACACGACCACGATCGGGAACCGTCGCCCGACCTCAACCTCGCACCATTTTCTGGCGCGGGCGACTCCGGCGCGATGAGCCTCGATATAATCGCCGGCAAACACGGCGGCCGGCTTTTGGTTTTCGTCGAGAATGAGGTTGATCAGGAAATCCGGCGGCGCCAGCGCCGCCGCCTCGCGAATGAGGGCAGTGCTGTGATTGCTTTCGATATCGCCATAGGTCGAGGTTGGTTGAGCGATGGCGTCGTATGAGTGCAGGCGCAAGATCGTATCGATGCCGCAGAGGGCCGGGGCGATTCCTTTCGGCCCGCCGGTGTACCCGGCAAAAAAATGCGGCTCGATATGGCCGATGACGATCCGCTTATCGGCCTCGACATACCGCCGGTTCATCGTCACCGGCGTGCCATCGGACAGCTTCCCGACCGTGACCAGGTCGTTTGCCCGGCTGTCGTGGCTTTCGATTTTCAACCGGGTGAGAAGGCTCTGGCAAAAAATACCGGCCCGTTCGGTCTCGGTATGGGGCGTATGGCTGCCCGATCCGGTGACTATAGTCGTCTTGGCCGGGAGTTCCCCCAAGTGATTCAGCAGAGTATGAAGTACGAACCGGGTCGGGACATATGGCCGGGTGCCGTCGCTGGTGACAATGCAAAGCGAGTCACCCGGACGAATAATCTCCTTGAGCGGCCCGGTCCCGATCGGGTTTTGGAAAGCGTGGTGAAGGTCATCGACCGTGATCGACGGCATTGTGAACCGTTGCTTGCTGATGACAGTCCAGGGGACTTTCACCTGCGACAGGTCGATTTCGAGACCCTCGCGCCCATAGAGCATTTTGACCTTGAGCGACATATTCAGTAATATAAAATATTCGTGGCTCTGCGGTAATGAAAAATAAACCGATTAGAAAGCAGATCATTACGACCGAATCCTGGTCAGGTGACAGATTCCTGACCGGCGGCAATGAAAAGGGGCCGGTTCATCACCGACCCCCATGTTACTATCAAATCATAGCAGTTCTTGCTTACGGGCAACACGGCGCCGGACCGCCGCGGAAGATATAGCTTATCAGGTAAACTGCGTCCCCAACGTTGATTTTCCCATCGCAATTGGCATTGCCGGCCGCCAGAGGATTGGGAGTTGGACCACCTCTGAAAATATAACTGATGAGAAATACAGCGTCACCGACATTGATCTTCGTATCGCCGTTGGCGTCGCCGCAGGACGATTCGGTCACGGTGAGGAATTGGTTGACCGCCACATTGGTCAAGACATCGATCATCCCGCTGGGCCACTCGACCTGCACGGAATCGATGGTCGCCGCATCGCCCAGCCCGAAATGCGCCCGCATCTCATCCTGTCCGAAATATCCCGACTGGCCGGATATTTCCCGCAACTGCCGGACATCTTTTCCCCCGATATGCGCCTTGACCCGGATTTTGGCGCCGACACCGGAACGATTGCTCTGTGTGCCGACACATTTGATGCTGATCCAATTCTTGGCGCTCCCGATATCGTTGCGATAAAAGGCGCTGAGAGAGGAATTGGTGTTGGCGATGAAAACGTCGAGATCGCCGTCCCGGTCATAATCGGCCCAGGCCGCTCCCGATGACGATCCGGAATCCATCACGATGACCGATAACTTCTTTTCAGAGAACGTGCCCTCCCCCTCGTTGACATACAGCGCGGGATGAGCCGGGGCATAGGCCGCACCCTGTTTGAGAACGAACAAGTCCAGATCGCCGTCGCTGTCATAGTCGACCCAGTACGGCTGGCGCATGCTGGTTCCGGATGTGTCCGCGGGGTCGACCAGAGATCGGGTGAAGAGGCCGTTGCCGTCGTTGCGATATATGACCAGACCCTGCGGCCAACTATCCCCGCCGCAGAGATCGAGGTCTCCGTCGTTGTCATAGTCTCCCCAGCCAAAGGCGCGGGTGCTGTCGGTCGAGACGGCATTATCTACCGAAGTGAATGTTCCGTCGCCGTCGTTGGTATAACAAAGGGTGGTCAGCATGTTGCGAGCATGCACCAGGTCCACATCGCCATCGCCGTCGTAGTCGACAACGGTGATCGCGCCGCAATCATCATTGTCCAGGCCGATGTCGCCGTTAGCCAGGCGCGCGAATGCGCCCGTACCGTCATTGCTGTAATAGGATAGGCCGGAAGGAGAATTATGGTTGCCAATCAACAAATCCAGGTCGCCGTCGGTATCGAAATCCGCAAAGGTCGTATGCACGGCAAACCCTTCATCCGTCGCCGCCGGGCTGGTCGTGACCTTCGTGAATGTGCCGTCGCCCGAATTATGGTACAAAATGTTCTGAGCTCCCGGTGAATTCAGCTTCGGCCTGGCCACGAACAGGTCCTCAAGACCGTCATTATCATAGTCACCCCAGGTCGCGCCAAGGGCATCCCCCTCTTGAGACGGCAATTGGTCGCCGACTTCGGTGAACGTTGCGTCGCCGTTGTTATGATAGAGGGCATTGAGATGACTGCCCGACTCCCACCAATGGGTGACGAATAGGTCGGGATAGGCATCGTTGTCGTAATCCGCCCAGAACGCTCCAAACGCACATTCTGCCTCGGTAACGGGAGCAATATCGGTTATGCGCACGAAGGGATCGAAAGAGAATTCGGCGACATATATATCGCCGCCTCCATTATAACCGTGGTCGAACGCGCCGAAGGTCGTGGCTAGGTCACTGGATTCAGTATAGCCGAGAACATAGATATTGCCACTTCCGTCACGCAACACCCCCGGCCATCGATCGAGGCCTGAACCGCCGGTGAATGTCGACATGTGCAAGCGACTCAGAGTACTGTCAAGTATCGAGATAAACATGTCGGTTGTATCGCTTTTGGTGTTGGCATAAGCGTCCGGCGTCGATGGGAAATCGGGCGAATAAGTCTCACCAACCACATAGACGCAGCCATTGCTGTCGACAAGG
>JAQVRW010000385.1 GCA_028700875.1 Candidatus Zixiibacteriota bacterium
GGGGGATAGACTTCTGGAGTCGTTGACATAACATTTGAAACCGCCCCCGGCAGATGTGGACCCGCCCCAGGCGGACCGGGCACAAGAGCTGCCGACGTAACATTTAGGCAACGCCCTGCACAAGGTATGTATCCTGAGGTTACGTTTTCCTGTAGGGGCGAGAGGCTTCTCGCCCATGAAACTTCCCGGCCCGGAGGGCCGGGCACCCAAACCATTTTGTGGGCGGCAGATGTCCACATCTGCCCCTCTGGAGGGTGCTCCCGGGAGAGGTGGATCCGCCAATGGCGGACCGGGCACACAAACCGCGGGCGGGCCGCCATCTTCGGGCGCAGGCATATCATTTGCTGTCTATCGCCCTGATATGAATGATGTCATCAAATGCTATACCTCCGGACGGCCACTCGCCGAGGGCAACAATATCGGGACGGTCTCGTTCGCCATCCCCGATTATGGGATTCTGTTCCGCTGTCGCGGCGAGGGCACGCGCACCGAACTGGAGATTATCGCCTTCATGAGCCTGCTTCGTTTCGCCGAGGCCAACAAGGAGCTGTTCCACAAGAAGGAATTGCTCATCCATACCGATTTTCCGTTTATCGTTTATCTCCTGAACGACGCGGAATCGGCCACCGGGAAGATGGGCGCCGTGGCCACCCGCGCCCGTCAGTACGCCAAGGAGTTCATCTTTCAGGCCGTATGGGTCGATCCCCGGGACAATCGCGCCGCCGCGCCGATTCTCGACCTCCCCGATCTCCCGGCCGAATCCGGCCAACGCCTGAAAAGCTTCCTCCGTCATCCGGATCCTCATCAAGCTTCCAAGCGGCCAAGGGCCGCCAAGCCCGATTTATTTTAAACCCGCACGCCCTTTCACGGTACAATACTACAAGAGTTTACGGTTGCGCCGGATCGGTTAATTCCGTATTCATTCGGCCGATAAAAATATAGAGGAGTATTCATCGCGATGGACGCAACGGCAATCAAACGGCACATCATTCTCTCCCTCGTCATTCTTGCCCTGGGCTGGGCGATATCCCCGGCATGGGCTTATGAACTGGCCAGCGAGTACACCGTCAAGGTGGACGACAACGAACATGTTCTTGGTTCATTGCGGGACAATTACCTCGTGTACAACCGGGGGTACATGGTCCTGTACAACGGCATGGGGAAGAGATTGTTCGACCGCAAGATAAGCTCGGCGGTTACCCCGACCATGTCCGAAAACGGGAAATACCTGGGGCTGGTGACCTATGCCGGAAGCGGTCCGAACGAATTCAAGACAGTCCGTCTGGAAATGCTCGATCCTGCGGGCAAGGTTCGCTGGACTCTGAAGGAACCGGTGGCCAACCGGTTTATCATTGCCGACAACGGCTCCTTCTACGGCATCGAGGGAGTCGAAGGGATGTCCCCCACGCGGATCCATCTGTATGACCAGTACGGCAATCGCAACTGCATCGTTCCGATCAACAACTACCACGGCCTGACGATTTCTCCCTCCGGCGCCAGATTTCTGGTGGATAGGGCTCTGGACGGCCTCGAGATTTATGACACGTTGGGGACGCTGCTGGGGGCCCTGCCGACGGCCAAGAACTGCATGTTCGACCGCGACGAACGGTATATCGCGACCTTCTTCAACGGGGTCCTGCATATTTATCAGGATCTGAAGGAAGTCATGACGATCACGTCCTCCGAGATCAATATCGAAGATATGGCGATCGACGTGAAGGGCAACCGGGCGGTGCTTCTGGCCGCCAAGCGCCTGGAGGTATTCGAACTGACCACGGGGAAAAAGCTTTGGGAATACCCGATCCTCGAAGAAAAGCAATGGTTCACCACATTGGATCTGTCGGCCGATGGTCAACGGATTGTCTGCGGCATGGATATCAATCTGGGGACGCTGGTGGTCAAAGAAAAGCGGCATGTCGAAGGATATATCTATCTGTTCCCCATCGGCGGCCAGACCCAGGCCTCGCGCAAGGTGACCTATGCCCGTTGGGGGGTGGGGGTGCCCAGGGTGGTATTTTCCAGCGGGGGAGGGACCATCATCGCAGAAACCCGCGAGAAGATCGAAAAATTCCGAATCAAATAGAATTCAGGCAGGAAGCCGCCTGCATATAATCTGATTAACGCTGCCGTCGTCATCCGATGGCGGCGTTTCTTCTAATAGTCGGACCTTCCGGCAATGCCTTGCGGGCCAGGCGTTTAATTTTCAAGTGAACGATTTTTCCTTTGCCGGAGGGCCGATTATCGGCCATTTTCCGAGCCGGGCACTACCTTTGCTTCTCTAACCATCAGCGAACTATTTTCGAAGGTGAGACCGATCGATGCTGGACAAATTGAAGATCATTTCGCTGGACAGGGTGGTTGCCTTTGAAGCCCCGGCCGAGGAACGCGTGGCCAAGCTGGCCGAGGAAATCGAACGGGAAGGCAGACTGCGCAACCCTCTTCTGGTGAAACCGCTGGATGACCTGTTCCTCCTCTTGGATGATGTCTCCATTCTGGCCGCGCTGGATCGTCTGAATTTGGTGCACGTGCCGATCCAGCAATCGGACGACGCCCTGACTGTCCGTCCGTGGCAGCGGGTGGTGGAAAACTGGTATGCCGATGATCTGGCCGAGTATTGCCGGGCTTTTCCCCGTCAGGTTTCGATTTCCTCCGATCACGGGCCTTTGTCGAGCCGGCAGGCCGACGTACGGTTTAGCACCAAGGCGGCGTATCGGTTGACGTTCGCGTCGGATTCCTTTCTTACCCGTTGCGATATGGTCAGCAAACTGATCGCCTCGTGCAGCCATGCCGGGGGCGGTTTCCGCGCCAAGCTGGCCCTGGATGCCCCCGATCCGCTACATGCCTTCCCGCAGGCGACGGCCGCAGTCTATCCGCCGTTTTTCTCGCTGGACGAGTTGGCGGTCATCGCGCGCCGCCATATTGGGTTGCCCTATGGCCTGATTCGGATCGATCAGCCGGGGCGCATTTTGGGAATCGATTATTCGTTGGCGATTCTTCGCGAGCGGGCGCCTATCGAGGAGAAGGAGTCATTTCTCAGGGAATTGATCCGGATGCGGATGGCATCCGACCGGACCGCCTATTATGACGGGTATGTCATGGTGTTGAATAATTAGGAAGAGACCTCCCCCTGCGTATAAAACGGTCCGGTGGTCGCAATGACCCCGGGCCGTTCTTTATTTTGGCCCAAACGCAAACGCCCGGATTGCAGGCAATCCGGGCTGACCCGAGGCAATAAGTTTTCTCTCATCCGGGGGAGCCGGATGGATAGTAGTCGACTACTGCGCCTGGGGCGCGGCGGCGGCTTTGGTTCTGGTCGCGGCCTTGGCGAGGCGTGATTTCAGCCGGGCGGCGCGGTTCTTGTG
>JAQVRW010000386.1 GCA_028700875.1 Candidatus Zixiibacteriota bacterium
CTCCGCACCAGGTATACCGGTGCCGGCTTTCGGCCGGATAGGTAACGGGATCGGTGGGCAGGTCGGTTTCGGGATCCTGATAGGCGAAATTGAAACCGTTGGACATCAGCACGGCCGAAATCGGCAGATAGAGATCGCCGGCATCATGAACGCCGATCAGGCGGACGTCTCTGGTGTCGACGCTTTGCGGGGTATAGGCCGCTCCGGATACGGCCTCTACGGCCGGCTCGGATGAAATCGAACGGGAGGCGGTCGGAAGGCTGAAGGCGAGCGCGGACAGCACCGCCGCGAGAATGATGGAGGCGATTCGTTTCATCGGTACCTTCCCGCCGTCATGTGCGGAATCCCCGGCGCTCGGGCGCGATTTCTCATCTGATCCGTGGCGTCCGAGGCCGCCGTTTCTTGAGACAGGGCGGTCAGTCCGTTACCTCCATTCCCCAAACGGACGAGTATTCGTCCCGGCCGCATAGTCGAGAGTGCAACTACCGTCACCGCCCCGTCTTGTGCTCTCTTGGTCGCCTCCTCGGTCGCCTCCGGCGACCGTCAACCGGACCGCGCGGACCAGTAGTCGACGCGCCTTCGGCGCGTTTTAGGCGTCATACCATTGACGGTTAGGGAACCGCCTTCGTGCAAATGTCAATGAAACCCGGTGTCCGCGAGGGCTATGCCTTAATATACGTTATCGCGCGTCCTATCAAAAGAAAAACCCGCCCGGCATCTCGGGCGGGTTGGTGGATCGAGAGATAAATGCGGGTGACACTTGGCGCCCGGCCGAGGAAACCCGGCCGGGGAAGTCAACTTTGGTTACTCCTGAATGCGCTTCTTGCCCAGATGATCCGCGATCAGGTAATACAACAGAAGCCCCGCCCCGGCGGCGATAAGCATGATCGCCAGAATCATTTCGCCGGAGACATCGTACATCTGGACGATGAAAATCGCGAGACCCGTCAAAACCAGGACCATCCCCCATTTCAACGATGACCCGGTCGCCTGACCCAGGCTGGCCGAATTCAAAAAACGGATTTTTTCGTCGACCATCCCTTTCTCGATCAGTCTCTGCCGTATCCGATACTCCAGAAACCATTTGAGCATGATGGCAAAGGTCGGGAAGATGATGATCACCGGAAAAACTTCCCAAAATGGTTCGCCCATGACTGCCTCCTTAGGCTGGTTGTCGGTTTTTCCTATCTCTGCCTTATCAGACTCCCCCCGATTCCCGGTAGTTGCAGTTTTTTATGAAAAAAAAGGTGCAACTTTGCCCTATTTTCCGGGTCGTATATAATAGAGACCGATATGATTGATCAGCAGAACCTGGTCCGACAGATACTGGACGGCGATAAAGGCGCCTTCCGAATCCTCGTCGAGCAGAACCAACGGCTCGTCGGTCATATCGTTTTCCGGATGCTTCCGGCCGGGCCGGACCGCGAAGACCTCTGTCAGGAGGTATTCTTGAAGGTGTACCAGAATCTCGAGCGTTTCCGCTTCGACGCCAAGCTGTCGACGTGGATCGCGACCATCGCCCGCAATTGCTGTCTGGATTTTTTGGCGAAAAAACGGTTGCCGTTCTACGACGATCTGGCGGTCGACGGCGAGATGCCGGAACCGGCGGCCCCGGATTCGTGCTCGCCCGAACAAATTACTTCCGACGGCGAAACCGCCGGATTGCTCAGGCGGGAAATCGACCGCCTGCCTCGCGTATACCAGACGATCGTGACGCTGTATCATCTGGATGATTTGAGTTACGGCGAAATCGCCCGAATAATGAATATGCCCGAAGGAACTATAAAAAGCTACCTGTTCCGGGCGCGGCGGTTATTGAAAGACCGCCTGACTGTCCAGTTTCAGGGGGAAAGACCATGACCGACCAGCACATCAGCGATGAACAAATGCAGGCTCTCCTCGACGGTACGGCCGTCGAACCCGCTTTTCTCCAAGCCCACCTCGACGCCTGCCCCCGTTGTCGGGTTGCCGTTGAGGAATATCGTCACCTCTTTTCAGCGCTGGGGACCGTCCCGGGACCGATTCTGGCCCCGGAATTTGCCGACCGCGTCATGGCCCGGTTGCCCGAACGTCCTGTCCTGGGCGTCTTCGCCCGGCTCCGGCGGACCACCGTTCGTGACGGTATGCTCGTCTTTGCCGCTTTCGCGGCGATAGCGGCGGCGACCGTTGTTTTCATCAAGCCGTCTTTGTGGGTGGGGTTGTTCCAACGATGGTTCAGCTCCTCCGCCCCGGCCAAGCAACACGCCTTGACCGACGCCAAGGGGTTATTGGCGTCGTTGAATATCAATCCGCAACTGCTGGCGGCGGTGGTTCTGACCATCGTGGCCATCAGCGTGATCGATTGGATAATCACCCGGCGCCGTCGCGCCCATCATCCCATGGTCCACTTGGTATAGATTCGGATTATCGCTTGAAGAAAAACAAAAGCGGCAGGTTCCGTTTCCGGAACCTGCCGCTCTATACGTTGCCAAACGCAACACTGTCTCCGTTGTGCTTCTTTATACCTCTTTGTGGGCGGAAGGTTTCGGCTTTAGACCGAAAAACGCCCGGAAATTCCCTTTGGCCAGATCATCGAGATAGGTATAAACCACCGGAATTACCAGCAGGGTCAACACCGTCGATGAGATCATGCCGCCGATGACCGCCCGGGAAAGAGGGGCGCGCATTTCGCCCCCGGAGCCGATCCCCAGGGCCAGCGGCAACGCTCCGAAGATGGTTGCCAGCGAGGTCATGATGATCGGGCGGAATCGAACCGGCCCGGCCTCTTCCAGCGCCGCGTTCCGCTCCATTCCGTGCTCGCGTCGCTGCTTGGTGAAGTCGATCAGCAGAATGCCGTTCTTCGACACCAGCCCCATCAGGAGGATGATCCCGATAAGCGAGATGATCGAGAAGGCCGAGCCGAACAAGAGCAGGCTGATGAGGGCGCCGACCACCGCCAGAGGCAATGAAACCATGATTGCCAGCGGGTCCAGAAAGCTGTTGTACTGGCTGGCCAAAACCAGGTAGATGAAAATGACCGCCAAAATCAAGGCCGTGAAGATGTTGGAAAACGATTCGGCCTGAATCTCCGCCTCGCCGACAGCGGCGATGGAGAACCCGGTGGCCAACATCATCGAGTCGACCACGACCTGTATGTCAGAGCGAACGGTGCCGGCGGCCCGGTCGACCACGCTCGCCGACAAACGAACTTCCCGGACACGGTCATAGCGGGTGATTTCCGACGGCCCGGAGGTGCGTTCGACCGTGGCGATCTGGGCCAGCGGAACGACGAACCGGTCCCGTCCGGCAATATCCTTGTTTGAGGGAATGGGGAGTTGGCCGAGGTACTGCTGAT
>JAQVRW010000387.1 GCA_028700875.1 Candidatus Zixiibacteriota bacterium
GGTCTATTTTACCGTCCTCCAGCCGGGGGACACGATCATGGGTTTGGACCTGTCTCACGGCGGGCATCTGACCCATGGTCACCCGATCAACTTCAGCGGAAAACTATACAAGATCGTTCCCTACAAGGTGGAACCGGATACCGAGGTGATCGACTATGACAAGTTGGTCCGTCAGGCGGCGGAGGTGAAGCCGAAGCTGATCGTGGCGGGAGCGTCCGCCTATCCGCGGCGGCTTGATTTTGCCCGGTTCCGGGAGGCGGCGGATGCCGCCGGGGCGCTGTTGATGGTCGATATCGCCCATATCGCCGGATTGATCATCGCCGGCCTGCATCCCTCGCCGGTTCCCTATGCCGACTTCGTCACCACGACCACCCACAAGACCCTGCGCGGCCCGCGCGGCGGGATGGTGATGTGCAAGGCCAAGTACGCCGAGGACCTTGACCGGACGGTCATGCCGGGCATCCAGGGCGGCCCGTTGATGCATGTCATCGCCGCCAAGGCGGTGGCCTTCAAAGAGGCGGAAACGGAAGAATTCAAGGTTTACCAGCGGCAGATCGTGGAAAACGCCGCCCATCTGGCCAAGTGCCTGATGGATCGCGGCCACAAACTGGTATCGGGCGGCACGGATACGCATCTGATGCTGATGTCGTTTATCGGGAAGACCCGGGCCGACGGCAAGCCGGTCACCGGCAAGATGGTCGAAAAGGCGCTAGATGAGGCCAATATCACGGCCAATAAAAATACGGTCCCGTTCGATCCGGCCAAGCCGTTCGTCACGTCCGGCGTTCGGCTGGGTACGCCGGCGATTACTACCCGGAGCATGAAGAAACCGGAGATGGAACAGATCGCCGGGTTTATCGACCGGGTGGTTTCGAACCTGGGCGACCCGCAGGTGACGGCGGAAGTGGCGGAGGGTGTTAAGGCTCTCTGTCAGCGTTTCCCGCTGTATGTTGGAAGACAGGGATAAATCGGCGCCGGCGGATGCGTATAAGGATGAGAGACGCGGATAGGCGACAAAAGGAGTAGAAACCATGTTGGCGCAATTTACGGTTTTCCCGGTGGGGGCCAGGGAGTCGTTGTCAAAGGAGGTCGCAAAAGTAATTGACTTTATAGACCGTTCGGGGCTTCCTTACACGGTGACCGCGATGTCGACCGTTGTCGAGGGCAACTGGGATGAGGTCATGGCGCTGATAAAAAAGTGCCATATGAGTATGAAACGTTCTCACGGCCGTATCTACACCTCGATTGTGATTGATGACCGCAAAGGAGCGGTTCGGCGGCTGACCGGAAAAGTTGACGACGTTGAAAAGATCTTAAAAAGAAAGTTGCACAGATGAGTGAACACAGTGTTACCCTGATTACCGCACCAACCCAGGTGGCCGAGCAAATTGCCGTGACTCTGGTGGAGGAGCGTTTGGCTGCTTGCGTGAATATCATCGAGAAAGTCCGGTCGGTGTACTGGTGGCAAGGGCAGACCGAAAAAGCCGACGAGGCGCTTTTGGTCGTCAAGGGAATGACGGCGAAGATGGACGAACTGATCGCCCGCGTCCGCGAGATCCATCCCTATGAGATTCCGGAAGTGATTTCCCTGGATATTCAGACCGGCAACAAAGACTATCTCGATTGGCTGTCGGGCAAAGAAGTGGTTATCGATGACATCGACCTCGACGATGAGGATATCGCGGAGGAAGAGGAAGAAAAATAACTCATGCGGTCGCGCGCGGTTGCCGGAGGATACCTGGTTCGGCTTGACCGGGGGGAGGAGGTAATCGAGACTCTGACCTCCTTCGCCGCCCGGCGCAAGATCGGATGCGGATTCTTGCAGGGGATCGGTGCCGTCGAGAACGCCGAGATCGGCTATTTCGACCTGGCCAAAAAAAAATACCGGCGCCGCACGATTGCTTCCGTCGCCGAGGCGGTCGGCCTCAACGGCAACATATCCCTCTTGGACGGTAAACCGTTTATCCATGCCCATATCATCCTCGCCGGGCCGGATCAAAAGGTCGCGGGGGGACATCTGTTTTCGGCGAACGTGGCGATCACGCTGGAAATTTATGTCCGGGTCATACGGGGCCGCCTGATACGAAAACACGATCCCAAGACGGGGTTCAACTTTTGGCAACCATGATCACTTTGACCACCGACTTCGGCTGCTCCGATGGAAACCAGGCCGTGCTCGAAGGTGTTATCGCCCGGATGACCCGGTCGGCCCGGGTGGTGGTTGTCAGCCATGATGTCCCGCCGGGGGATATCGTCGGCGGGTGGTACCTGCTGAAAACCCACCATCGTTTCTTCCCATCGGACACGGTTCATCTGGCGGTGGTGGATCCGGGTGTCGGAAGCAAAAGAAACATACTGGCCGTCCAGACCCGATCCGGATTCTTTGTCGCCCCCGACAACGGCCTGCTGTCGTTTCTGCCGAAACGGGAGATTGTTTCCATCCATTCTATCACTAACCGGGACTACTCGCTGGGCGACATCTCGCCGGTGTTTCATGGACGTGATATCATGGCCCCAGCGGCGGCTTATCTTTGCCTGGGTGTCGATCCTTCCTGCCTAGGGCGGCGGTTGAATAGTATGGTGACGCTGGCGGGTTTGAAACCGACCCGCGCGTCGCGGGGTTTGGTCGGCCGGGTCATCTGGATCGACTGTTTCGGCAACCTGATTTCCAATATCGAGGCCGGGGCAAAGGGATTGAAGGGGATAGTTTCAATCGACGGTATTGAAGCCGGGCCGATCAAGCGGACATTTTCGGATGTGCGGCCGGGGATGCCGGTGGCCTATATCGGTTCCGGTGGGCATCTGGAAGTAGCGATCCGCGATGGCTCCGCCGCCGACTATTTCCATGTATCCAAAGGATGCGACGCGGAGATTTTGGTTGCCCGGTCGTCGCGCCGACGATAGCTTTAACGTCAGACTTACGCTGAGCATATAGCCTGATATGAAATGCCCTTTCTGCGGACATGAAGAAAACAAGGTGGTCGACTCCCGGTCGGTCCAGGATGGCCGCGCGGTGCGGCGCAGGCGCGAATGCCTGAAATGCAAGGACCGGTTCACCACCTATGAATATATCGAGGCGGTCACGCTGACCGTGACCAAATCCGACGGCCGTCGCGAGCCATTCGACCGCGAGAAGGTCATCGCCGGAATCAAACTGGCCTGCAACAAGCGTCCCGTTACCGCCAAGGTGATGGAGGCGATGGGTTCGGAGATCGAGGCCAAGCTGCAGGAGTTGTCCAAGAACGAGGTTTCCTCCAAGCATATCGGCGAACTGGTCATGGCCAAGCTCAAAGAGGTGGATGAGATCGCCTATGTCCG
>JAQVRW010000038.1 GCA_028700875.1 Candidatus Zixiibacteriota bacterium
CATCGGTTATCCGGGCTTCCGTGGTGGCCGCGCTGGTGCTGACCGCGCGGGTCGTGTATCGCCGCGCGGACCTGAACAATATCCTCGCGCTGGCCGCGGCATCCCTGATCTTGTATGATCCCGGAAACCTGTTTGACGTCGGCTTTCAACTGTCGTTTGTCACCGCCTGGGGACTGGTGCTGTTCCTGCCGCCGATAAACGCTCTCTTCGTCAGCTTCCGTTGGCCGGCGTGGATGCGGTATCTGATGTTGCTGCTGTCGACGTCGCTTATCGCTTCGTTGCTGTCATCGCCGATCACACTGGCCTATTTCGGCGAAGCCTCGGCGGTCACCGTCTTCTCCAATATGATCGTCGTGCCCCTGGTATCGATGGGGGTGATCGGGATCATGATTCTGCTTATCGTCCAACTGGCGCTGCCCGCGGCGGCCGTCGTACCGGGAATGCTTTTGGACCGGTTGTTGCGGTTCACCGGGGACGTGGTCTCCTGGTTCAGCGGATTAGATTGGGCGGAAATCTCGGCGCCCTCGATTCCGGCGGTATATGTCCTGGCCATGCTGGCGATCGTTTGCTGCCTGTTTGCCGCCATCCGCCACCGCGCCGCCCGACGAATCCTGGTATTCATGATTTTGGGAGGAGCGGTAGTCCATGTCGCCGTAGCCGCTGTTCGCCCTGACCGTCTGCCCGACCTGGAAGTTTTCAATCAGGGATCGTCTCAGACGATAGTGGTCAATCACGGCCCGGGGGTCGCGATATACCGGCAGGCGGGATCGGGCCGTTATGACGATTTCACCGGCGGCGTCCTGTCGTATCTTACCGGCCGGGAGAAGGTCCCGCCTCAGTATTATATATTCTTCGAACCACAGTATCAAACCGAGGCAAGGCTGGTGCGGTGGGCGGACGCCGGAGTGGGATTTCCTATGACCCGAATCGCCGCATCGGGCCCCATATCGCAGCCGGCCCTGTATTTGCGGACGCCGACAGGCAACCTGTCGGATACCGTTGATGACGACACCTCCGGATGCCTCAGGATCGGGTCCGACGCGGCCGTGGTCGTCACCGGCGATTCCTGCCAACTGGTTTTCGCGGAGACAACCGGGTCGGCCCGCCGAGCGGCCGGGCCGGAGACCGGGTTGAAAAGATACTATTTTATATTCGCCGATACCGATGCCAAGCTGGCCGAAGCGGCGGCGAAGTTCAACCATCGCCGTACAACGATTATCCTGACGAAACAGTCGGAATTATATAAGCTGCTATCCGATAAAGAATTGAATGATTTTTGGCCTGATTTTCGGGGCCGTTTGGTCGAAAAAGGGACGGGTATTTCGTTGAACCAAGGCGATTGGGATCGGCCATCGGACTGAAATTTCCCGGCCAAGATTTAGTTAAGATAAAGCGTTGACCTCCCGATAAATCTATAGAATCGGCGAAAGATGTGGCTGGTGATATGACTATGCGTCTAACATGTTTGGCAGTAAGGTGATATGGGACTTACAGGGAATTTAAAGACGGTTTCGTTCTCCGATGTGCTGCAGTTGCTCTCAACGGGAAAGAAAACCGGCACTTTGACTGTAGCCAGCGGCGTACGGAAAAAGGAAATTTCGTTCCGCGAGGGAAATATCATCTATGCCTTTTCCGTCAACTCCAATGAAGACTTGCTGGGCAACCTTCTGTTGAAGCGGGGGAAGATCGGCAAGAAAGACCTGGAACGGGCCATTACTTTGCACAAGCAATCGGGACGGGCGCTGGGGGCCACGCTGGTCGATATGGAGTTGTTCGACAAGGAAGAAGTGGCTGATTGCTTGCGGATGCAGATCGAGGAAATCGTGTACAATCTCTTCAGTTGGAGCGACGGCGAGTTCTCCTTCCTGGAGGGGCAAACACCGAAAAACGTCCCGTTCATGGTTAATCTATCGACCATGAACATCATAATGGAAGGGACGCGGCGGATCGATGAATGGATGGAAATCCAGAAAGTTTTGCCGCCGAACGACGTGTTGTTGCGGATCAGGCTGCTCACGCACGTCACGTCCGACCAGGTGACGTTGTCATTGGACGAGTTCAAGATTCTGGCCCTCGTCAACGGCGAACGGACGCTTCCCGACATGATTGCCTGTTCGCCGATCGGGGAGTTTCCCACCTGCCGGGCGGCGTATCGTCTGATCGTGGCGGGGTTGGTGGAAAGCGCCGGCCGGTCGACGGCCGCGCCCAGCGGTCTGGGGCCCAATGAAAACGAGGAAGAGATTATCTTGGGCATTATCTTCAAATTGTACAACGCCAGTTTTCTCAAAATCCGGAAGGTGTTCGAATCGATCGTGGGGACGAACAACTCCAGTTACGGGCGGTTGGCCTCGGGCAACCGGCAAGGGATCATGGTGTTCTTCCCGGGGTGCGACGTGCAAGCTGATTCCGGACCCTCGTTCCAGAAGTTTCTGGAAGAGGTCCGCAAGATTCCGGAAGAGGTGCGGTTGCACCGCGTTTTGACGCTATTGGAGTCGATGCTCAACGAGCAGTTGGAGTATGTGTTTTTGCAGCTGGGACAGGGACCGTTCAGGGAGGCCGTGGGCCGGGTGAAGAAGGAGATATCGGAGCCTCTAGCGGTCCGTCGCGAGCTGGTCAAAAAGTTCCGGCTGGATGACAATTTCTATGATATGCTTCATAAGACGGAGCGAACCATCAAGATAATAACGGGTGTATCATGAAGTACGGTGTCTTCGCAGGTTTTCTGGTTGCGGCGGCGGCTTGGCCCGGGACGGCCGAAGCCTCGCTCGGTTCCGCAACCGGCGGCATTCCGGTCGCGCTCAACCTGTTCATTCTGGTCGGCTCGATCGCCTGCCTGGCGGCGGCGATCAAGCTGTTTCTTCTGGTCAAGGGGGGAGCGCTGGCGCGAGGCTGGCAACTGTTGGTCCTTTCTTTTATCACCTTGACGTTGGCGCAGGTGATCGTTCTCGCGGAAAAGCTGGGGATCATGGCCATTACCTTCGACGTCGCCGGCGTTTTCTATCTCCTGACAGTAGGATTATGGTTTTGGAGCCTGTTGCAAACGCGCAAGGTGCTCGAGTAACAGGGTGATTTTGATTGACTCAACTATGGCCAAGGGTTATTATCGCATCGTTGACGACACAGCCGCACGCGGCCGTTTTCTGGATGGGTACAAGTCATGATTGATCAGTCGGATATTGATGATAGAATCGCCAAGTGCACGAAAATCCTGGAAGATAATCCCAATTCCCAGATTTTCGCCGCCTTGGCCGACGCCCATCGGAAGAGAGGGGATTTGGACCGGGCTTTCCGGGTTTGCCAAAATGGACTCAAGGTGCATCCCGGGTATGGTTCGGGTCATTTGGTCATGGCCAAGATCAATATGGATCGGGGCATGTATGACTGGGCCGAATCGGAGATCAACAAAGCCACGGAACTGGACGGCGTCACCCGCACGACCGAACTGTTGCTTTCGGAAGTGTTCATCTATAAGGGTGAGTTCAACAAAGCCTGCCGGATTCTGGAAAAACTGCTACGGTCCGATCCCGACAACGAGCAGATCAGAAAGCTATTGGACATAGCGCGCAAAATACCTCTCGAAACACGGCCGGGTAACGCGCTGTCGCCGGTATCCGGTCCGTCTCAAGACGCCGGCGTTTCGACTCCGGCGGAACCGCCGTCGCTGCCGAAATTGAACGATAAGCAGCAGTTGCGGGCGCTGGTCGTTGTGCCTGGGGTGGAAGGGGCCCTGCTGGTCAACAAGGACGGCCTGGTGCTGGAAGCGGAATGGAACGATCAGGGAGACACGGACCTCACGGGGGCGCTGGCGGCCGAAACCGCCCGATACTGCGCGGTGCAAATGCGGGAAAGCGGCTTCGGCACAGTGCAGTCGGTCCTGATCGAAACCGGCCGGTCATTCTTGTACCTGTCCAACGCCGGGGGCCGGCTTTTGGCCGTGGTCTGCACGGAGTCCATCAATTTGGGGACGCTGAAGCTCAAGTTGGCTTCGCTGTTGGGGCGTGTGACCGGTTGAGCCGGCGAGGGAACCATATCATGGAAAAAAATGTCAGACGTTTAATTCTGCTTTTCTCGTTGATCCTCGTGGTGGTCCCGATGGTGGTCTTCCCCAATCGTCTGGGGCTGGGGCTCGGCGGCGGATCGGCGGTGAACCTGCTGTACGAGATGATCTTCTACGGCATCGTTCTGTTTCTGTTCCGGCGCGAGACGACTCTGGCGGCCCTCGTGGTCGGTATCGCCCTGACCCTGGTATATCGTCTGGCCCTGGGCGCCGTGTTCGGGCTGGCCTTGGTGGCCATGTATGATCTGGGTTTGTCCATCGCTCTCTCTCTGGGGATGACCAAGTATATGCCGGCTATTCTTCTGCATGTTGCTTGCGCTCCCTTCGTTTTGCGGCCGGTCTACCTGGGGTTGGCGGCCCGTCTGGCTCCCGGCCGCAGGGAACGCGCCGTCCGGCAGACGGTGTATCCGACTATTGTCGAGGATGTTGAAATGAAAGTTTCCACGGCCCCGATTCGGGAGACGGCTTCGGCGACGACACGGCCGGAGCCGGCGTTTCCGGGAACACCCGGCGACGAAAATGTTTTCGACCGCGCGGTTGGGTATCTCGGGGAATCGAGCGCGGTGCGGTTGGCGCTTCTGGTGGATCAGGATGGGCTGCCGCTGGCGAGATTCATTCGCGGCAAGGAAGATGTCGATGCCTGGGCCCCGTTGGCCGCCATGATGCTGAGTGGCAACCGGGAGTTGTTGGGCCGGGTCGACAGCAAGGATAATCCGGACAGGGTTGATATCGGAACCGGCAGCCTGCGGTTGCTGGTCCGTCGCATCGACCGCGTGATCCTGATGGTCGCGGCCGAGCCGAACGTCGATGAAACGATTCATATCCGCATCGCGCAGGCGGCGGATATGATCCGAAAGTATATGAGTGAACGGTACAGCCCGGCGGTTTTTGCCAGGGTGGAGGGTCGCTATGTATCAAATTCTTGAGGGCTTGAACAAAACCAGCGGAATAACCGGCAGCATGGTGGTCGGTAAAGACGGAATCGTGATTGCCGCTGATCTCAACACCCAGGTCGATGAGGAAGCGATCGGCGCCCTGGCGGCGTCTATTACATCCAATATCCAGAAGTCGCTGGAGCGGTTGAATACCTCGCCTTTGACCCAGGTGACGATTGAGGCCGACAACGCCAAGATGTTTTTTAGCGATGCCGCCGGCATCGGTCTGTTGGTGGTCATCGCCGAACCCGACGTCAACATCGGTCTGGTCCGGCTGGAAATCAAAAACGCCATTCATCGTCTGACCGGCCAGGAAGCGGTCTATTGAGAAGAGCACACGCATGGTATCAATAAACTACGCCACCAGGGAAGTCAGCTGCAAGATCGTCTATTACGGTCCCGGCCTGTCGGGCAAGACGACCAATTTGCAGTACGTGCATCGCAAGGTTCCACCGGAGACCAAGGGAAAACTGATTTCTCTGGCGACCGATGCCGATCGGACGCTTTATTTTGACTTTTTGCCGATCAACATCGGGGCGATCAACGGGTTTGCCGCCAAGTTTCAGTTGTACACGGTTCCGGGACAAGTGTATTACAACGCCACCCGCAAGCTCGTGCTGCGCGGGGTGGACGGGCTGGTGTTCGTGGCCGATTCCCAGCCGGACAAGATGGATGAGAATATCGAGTCATTGAGCAATCTCAAGGAGAACCTGGCCGAATACGGGTATCGTCTGGAAGAACTGCCGATTGTCATCCAGTATAACAAGCAGGATCTCCCCGGGGTGCTGACCCCGGAACAAATTCGGCCGATCCTCAATACGCACGGGTGGGTCGAATATTCCGCCTCGGCGACGGAGGGTTTCGGGGTCTTCGATACCCTGAAATGCATCCTCAAGCTGGTGCTGGACAAGGCTAAATCCGGGGGAACCGTTCCGTCTTCCACTCCGGTTTCGGCGGCCGTTTCGGTTCCCGCGACCGCGGCAGTGGCCGCCTCGACCCCCGCTCCGTTACGTGTAACGGCCGTACCGGTCAGCGACCGGCCGGTGATGCCTCAGGTGGCGGCGGTGGCGCCGTCGATGCCGACTGCGCCGATTACACCACCCGAACCGGTTATGCCGCCGGAGCCGTCGTATAGCGACCAACCTCCGTTCGCGACCGTCGCCCGAACCGAACCGGTGGAGCCGCCGCCTTCGGAGCCGCCGCAATATTACCGTGAACCGATAGAAACGGTTCCGGAAGAAGAAACGTCGCCTGCAAACAAGGAGTATCGTCCCTTCCCCGGCAATACCATGGAAGATGAGGTGGCGATGAGCCATCGCCAGGGTTGGGAAACGCGCGGCAGCGGGCGCCTGCCGGCCGGCGTTGAATCAGCGGGGCCATTGACTATGGCCGATGAACCCGGCGACCACTGGGAAGCCGGGGATACGTGGACATCGCCGACGAGGCCGCCGCGCATGGAGCCGTCGCGCAAAGTAGACAAAACTCCGAAGAAGCGGTCGTTTTTCCGACGGCTGTTCGGGCTCAAATAACAGGAGGGAACCTCCGTGAGTGACGATGTATTGGTAATTTACGAGGAAGAGATCACCCGAATCGATTCCCTGCTGACCAAGCTGCTCAAGGGAGCCGAAGCCAAGTGCGGGCTTTTGGTGGATAAGGATGGTCATCTGATCACCCGGCAAGGATTCACCCATTCGCTGGATACGACCGCGTTGGCGGCGCTTTTGGCCGGCGCTTTTGCCTCCACCAAGGAGATCGCCCGTTTGGTCGGCGAGACCGAGTTCTCCGTGCTGTTCCATCAGGGCAAGAAGGACCATATCCACATGTCGCTGGTCGGAGAACGGTCGATTCTGGTGGTCATCTTTGACGACCGGACCACGATCGGGATGGTGCGTCTGTATGCGAAGGAAACCTCCGCCGAGTTGACGAAGATTTTCTCCGGAATGACCGACCGGGCGCAGTTTGAACATCCCCGGGTTCCGGCTGATTTCGCCGCTTCGGCCGGGGACAAACTGGACGACATATTCAAGGACTAACGCACGCCACGTAATCGTCGCGTACCGCCTGACTACTATCGGGATCATGCTGGGGGAATAGATGTCCGCTGAACTGGGCGCCATGCTGGTGAAAGCCGGTAAGATCACACCGGATCAACTGGAACGGGCGCTGACCATAAAGGAAGAACGGAAAGCCAAATTTGACGAGGCTCTGGTCGAAATCGGAGCCATCTCGTCGGAGGAGGAGCTGTCCGACTTTATCGGTAAACAGCTCAACATGGGCACTCTCCGCTTGGCCGACGTCGAACTGAATCCCGAAATCGTCAAGTTGATCCCCCTGGATATCGCCCGCAAATTTACGACCATCGCCGTTTCCCGGTTGAACAAGACCCTGATCGTCGCCATCTCCGATCCCAATAACATCTATGTTCTGGATGCCATCAAGTTCATCACCGGCTGCAACGTCCAGCCGGTCATCTCTCCGGAAAAGGCGATCCAGAAGGCGATCGAGACCTACTACCGCGATCAGAACGGCGTCAGCGAAATCCTCCGCGGAATGGAGGACGACGACGAACTCGAAATCGTCGCCGTCGACGAGCAGGGCTTTTCCGAGAGCGATCTGGAGACGGCGGTTCAGGACAAACCGCTGGTCCGTCTGGTCGATTCGATCATCAAGGACGCCGTCCGCATGGGCGCGTCCGATATTCATATCGAGATGTACGAAAAGCGGATTCGCGTCCGCTACCGGGTCGACGGCAGCCTTCGGGAGATGGCTCCGTTGCCTTTCAAATACCGGGCGGCCATCATCTCGCGCGTTAAGATCATGGCCGAACTGGATATCTCCGAGCGCCGTCTGCCGCAGGACGGACGCATCAAGGTCAAGATCGACAGCCGGACGGTCGACCTGCGCGTCTCGATTCTGCCGACCATCTTCGGCGAGAAGGTGGTTATGCGTATTTTGGATCCCAACGCGCTCATGGTCGACATGACCCGGCTGGGATTCGCCCCCAAGGCGCTGGGACGGTTCTCCAAGGCCATTCAGTTGCCTTATGGTATCATCCTGGTAACCGGCCCGACCGGGTCGGGAAAAACGACCACCCTGTACTCGGCCCTCAAGCAGATCAACACCGAGGATATCAACATCATGACCGCCGAGGATCCGGTGGAGTTCAACTTCGACGGCATCAACCAGGTGGCGGTCCGTGCGGAAATCGGCCTGACCTTCGCCTCGGCCCTGCGGTCGTTTTTGCGGCAGGACCCGGACGTTATCATGGTCGGTGAAATCCGCGATAGCGAGACGGCCGAAATCGCCATCCGTGCCGCCCTCACCGGGCACCTGGTCTTTTCGACCCTGCACACCAACGACGCCCCGTCATCGATCAATCGGCTGATTGATATGGGGGTCCCCAATTACCTCGTGGCGTCGGCGACCCGTCTGATCATGGCTCAGCGGATGACCCGCAAACTGTGCAATAACTGCAAGCGGCCCTATCGGTTAACCGATGACGACATCAAGTTGTTAAACGTCCCGGAAGATAAAATCACGACCCGCGACGTCTTCGAGGCGGTCGGGTGCAGCGAATGCGGCAACAGCGGTCTGTCCGGCCGGGCCGGTGTTTTTGAGGTCATGCCGATTACCGCAGAAATCGAACAGCTTATCCTGGACCGGGCTACGGACGTGCAAATCCGCGACAAGGCTGCTGAAGAGGGGATGCTGACGTTGCGGTACGCGGCCGTCGAGAAGCTGATGACCGGATCGATCGGTTTCAAGGAAGTCGTCGCGGTCACCTGATATAGTTCGAAATTCGCCCTATAATCCGTATCCCCGATAGGAATAATCCTTTTTTCGACGGCAAACTGCTCGTCGCCAATATCTTATTCAAATTCATTAAGATAACCGGTCGGACGGGGCATGAAGGACCCAAGGATAGGGCTGTTTTTTCCGATATTATCAAAGACACGCGTTGGTTTAACAACCCGCCCGATTGGCGCCTTGATGAGGATAAAGCATGGTTACTTTACGTGACCTTTTGGATGAAATGGTGAAGCGGGGAGCTTCCGATCTGCACCTGACCGTGGGAACGCCGCCGCAGATACGGGTCGATGGGAATCTCGTCCGGACCACCCATGATGTGTTGACGGCCGAGACCACCCTGAAGCTGGCCTACAGCATCATGAATGAAAAGCAACGCAAGAAATTCGAAGAGAATAACGAGTTGGATTTGTCGTTCGGCATCGAGCATCTCAGCCGTTTCCGCTGCAATATTTTCATGCAGCGGGGCAACGTGGCCGTCGCCATTCGGCAGATTCCTTTCAAGATCCGCACGTTCGAAGAGCTGGGTATGCCGAAGGTGATCGCCGAGATGGCCAACCTTTCCCGTGGACTGGTGCTGGTGACCGGGCCGACCGGGTCGGGCAAGACCACCACGCTGGCGGCGATCATCGATAAGATCAATCGGGAGCGGCAGGCGCATATTTTGACGGTCGAAGACCCGATCGAATACTTGCATCGTCACAACGGTTGCCTGATCAATCAGCGCGAGGTGTTTTCCGACACACCGTCGTTCGCCTCGGCCCTGAAGTACGCCCTGCGTGAAGATCCGGACGTGGTGCTGATCGGCGAGATGCGGGACCTGGAGACGATCGAATCGGCGTTGAACATATCCGAGACGGGGCACCTGGCGCTGGCCACCCTGCACACCAATTCGGCCCCGGAGACGATCAACCGCATCATCGACGTGTTTCCGACCAACCAGCAGGAACAGATTCGCGTGACGCTGTCATTCACGTTGCAGGCGGTGGTCGCGCAGCAGTTGATACCGAAAATCGGCGGCGGGCGGATAATGGCGCTGGAGATCATGGTTTGCACGCCGGCCATCCGAGCCATCATCCGGGATGACAAGATTCACCAGATTTACAGCATGATACAGTCGGGTCAGAAGTACGGCATGCGCACGATGAACATGTCGCTGGCGGAGTTGTACAAGACGGGCAAGGTCACGCTTAACGAGTGCCTCGCGCATTGCCCCAATCCGCAGGAACTGACGGAGATGCTGTCCAAACAGACGTCGCCCGTTTACGCGTAAGGAGTAATGATCATGCCGGTATTCGATTATAAAGGGAAGACCATGGCGGGAGCCCAGGTCATGGGGTCGCTCAAAGCCAAGAGCCGCCAGGACCTGGAGAGGATTTTGCGCCAGAACCGTATTCTGGTTTCCAGCATCCGCAAGAAACCGACCCAGATCAACTTCAAGGTCGGGACCGGGATCAAGCGGCAGGATCTCTCCCGGTTCACGCGGCAGTTTGCCACCATGATCGGGTCTGGGTTGCCGATGATTCAATGCCTGGAAATCCTGGGGGCGCAGGTGGAGTCGGCTGAGATGCGTAAGGTGATTTTGCAGATCAAGGAAAGCGTCCAGGGCGGTTCCACTCTGGCCGACGCTCTGGGCCGGCATCCCAAGGTTTTCGATCAACTGTACACCAACATGGTCGAAGCGGGCGAGATGGGCGGCGCGCTGGACGTCATCTTGATTCGGTTGGCGGGGTACCGCGAAAAGGCCGACGGTCTGATCCGCAAGGTCAAAGGGGCCATGATGTACCCGATCGTGATCAGCGTCGTGGCTACGGCCGTGACTATCGCCATGTTGACCTTTATCGTGCCGGTATTTGCCAAGATGTTCGCCGGGCTGGGTTCCGAACTACCGGCGCCGACTCTGATCGTACTAAAAATATCCAATTTTCTGCAGAAGGCGTATCCTTTCATCATTCTGACCCTGGTCGGTCTGGTGGTCGCCTTCAAGCTGTATGTCCGCACGCCCGGCGGGCGGCTGGCCGTTGACCGGGTTTATATCAATTTCCCCGTCCTCGGCAATCTCATCCGGAAATCGGCCATCAGCCGTTTCAGCCGCACGCTGGGGACGCTGCTGTCATCGGGCGTGTCGATTCTGGACGCGCTGGAAATCACGGCCAAGACCGCCGGCAACCGGGTCGTGCACGACGCCATCAAGAAATCGGTCATTTCCATTGCCGAAGGCGATACCATCACCGCCCCGCTCAAAGAGACGGGCGTGTTTCCGCCGATGGTAACACAGATGATCGCGGTCGGTGAGAAGACCGGCGGCCTGGACGAAATGTTGAACAAGATCGCCGATTTTTACGACGAGGAAGTCGACGCTGCCGTCACCGGGTTGACGTCGATTATCGAACCGGTGGTCATCGTCTTCATGGGTATCGTCATCGGCGGCATCCTGATCGCAATGTATCTGCCGATGTTTGACATTATCGGCAAAATCGGTTGACAATCATCGGGGCGGGCCGCAAGGCCCGCCCGCACCATATGGCTTCTTACCTGACATCCCCCGGCATCAAAAACACCGGGTTGATTATCCTGCGGCTGATAACCTTCAGTCTCATCTGCGGGTTGATTATCGGCTGGCTGGCGTATCCATCGTATCTGCAAGGTCCTCTTCTCGGCTACGGCTTCATAACCCTGGCGCTGTTTTTGACGATGTTCTTCCGGCGGCGCTGGCGGGCGCCTCTGCTCCTGCAATTGTTGATGGCCCTGCATTTCGTCAGCGAAATCAGCTGCGAAGCCGGAATTGTCTATACCACGGGCAATTTTTACAGTCCCTTCGCGGCGCTGTTTCTGTTGACCATCGTTTCGGCGGCGTTGATCTATCGTCTCGTTGGGACCCTGCTGGTGGCCACCGTGGTCAGTATCGCCTACGCCGGGGTCGTGTGGATCAATTACGGTCTGTTTGCCTCGGGGCCTGCGGTGGCGTTCGGGAAAGGGGCTCTGTTCACCGGCGATGATACGCTGTTTTATTCGACCTTCCTGCATATCCTGATTTATTATCTGGTGGCGTTCATTGCCGGGTATTTGGCCCAAAAACTACAGACCAGGGATCGGCAATTGAATTCGGCCTCGGTGGAGCTGTACCGGGCCCGGCTGGCCACCGGCGATATCCTGCGTCACCTTAACTCGGGTCTTTTGACCATGACCGGTCAGGGTGAGATCGTCTTCTTCAACCATGCCGCCGAATCGATTCTCGATCTGAAGGGAGCGGAGGTGTCGGGCCGGGATTGCCGGAACGTGTTTGCCGGACGATTGGAGCCGCTGGCGGAGGGTCTCCTGTTCGCGCTGGCTTCGGGTCAGCAGACTTCGCGGCAGGAATTCGAGATCAGCGACGCCCAGGGGCGAGTGCTGCCGATTGGAATCTCGACGTCGGTTCTGTTCAACCAGGACGGCACCGCGCGCGGCCTGATCGCCATCTTCCAGGATTTGACCCAGGCGAAGATTATGGAAGAACGGATGCGTCACGCCGACCGGATGGCGGCGGTGGGCGAATTGGCGGCCAGCATGGCCCACGAAATTCGCAACCCGCTGGCGGCCATCTCCGGTTCGGTGGAGGTCCTGAAAAACGACCTGACCGTCTCGGGAGATGACGAGAAACTGCTGTCGCTGATTATCACGGAGTCCGGCCGTCTCAACAAAATGCTGTCCGATTTTCTTATGTACGCCCGCGTGGGGCGGACGCAGTTCCAGAAGATCGAAGTCCAGCGGATTATCTCCGACACGATCGACATCGTCCGCCGGCACCCGTCGTTTTCCGCTGCCATGACGATCGAGGTCGAACCCGCCAACGGCTTGACGTATATCTCCGGCGATGCCGACCAGTTGAAACAGTTGCTTCTGAATCTGGCTGTCAACGCCTGTGAGGTTCTCGGGGAAAAAGGAGGTGTCATCCAATTCGGGGCGACCGCCTTCACCGACCCCGACGGCGAACATATGGTCGCCGTTACGGTCCGGGATACGGGCCCCGGCATACCGGCGGAGATTTTGGATAAGATATTTTTGCCCTTTTTCTCGACCAAGAAGAAGGGAACGGGGCTGGGATTGGCGATCGTCTCCCGCCTGATAGAAGCCCACAACGGCCGCATCGAAGTATCCTCTATCCTGGGTCACGGCACCGAGTTCCGTGTGTATTTCCAGGGCCTGGCGGACGATGGCCTGACTCGTCATCCGGATACCGCCGAATCGCTTTCGACCCTCCATTAACACTCGCCGACCGCGCATTCCATCGGAACTTTTGCTTGATTTCCGGGCGTATAATATTTTAATTTTATGTTTTGTATAAGGAATAGGTGAAAAGCATGAGAAAAATGCGGAAGACGGCGTTAATCATCATCCTGGGCGCGGCCCTGGCGGGATGTCACGGCGGCCAGACCCCGGTTCCGGTCGAAACGACGGTAAAACCGGATTCCACCGGCGGATTCGTTTTTGCCG
>JAQVRW010000388.1 GCA_028700875.1 Candidatus Zixiibacteriota bacterium
CAACCCGATAATCACCGCCGCCATCAGGGCCGACACGATAGCGCCTTCGAGAGGATTCAAAAACGTCCAGCCATGGACGACGTTCAGATACCGGGCGCACCCCATCCCGCCGAGGACGAAATGCGAAATCGCCCCGGCGACATAGCTTATCCGGCGCGTGACCACATAACTGCCGATCACGCCGCAGGCAACCGACGCCATCACCCCGGTCACCAGGGCATATTGAAGGAAAGCGAACTGCGTTATGGCGCCAAAAAATTCACTCACAGGGCAGATCTCCCTGCCCGAGGCTCTTGGTTGTATGATCGTGGCGGATGTACCGAACGTCGTCGCCGTAGATGTCCATAATCATCTCCCCGGTCAACTGGTCGGTCGGATGGATCGCCGCCCGGCGGTTGATGCACAGGACCGACTTGACATAGGGGGAGACGAACACGGCATCATGCGTCACCAACAGCACCGTCATCCGCAAATTGAGGCCGGTCAGGATCTTCATCAATTCGTTCTGCGTGACCGTATCGACATGAGCGGTCGGCTCGTCCAGCAGCATCAACTTCGGGTCGCATGCCAGCGCCCGGGCGATCAGCACCCGTTGCCGTTGCCCGCCGGACAGCTCTGCTATATGCCGTCGGGCGAACGAGTCCATCTCCACTTCCCCCAGCGCGGCCAGGGCCGCCTTCTGGTCAGCCTTGGTGTAGCCGCCCAGACGGGTCAACCCCCGCAGCCGCCCCATCAAAACGACATCGATCACCCGAATCGGGAAACGCATGTCGAAGATGAAATGCTGAGGAACGTATCCGATCATCGGCCGCACCTGCTCCGGAGCCTTGCCCAGAACCCGCACGGTTCCGCGCTGGGGCTTGAGCAACCCCAGTATCAGCCGAAGGAGAGTCGTCTTGCCGCCGCCGTTGGGACCGACCACGCTGACAAAATCGAGCGGCTTGACATCGAAAGTGACATCCGTCAGCACCGGATCGCCGTTGTACGAGAAGGCCAAATTCTCGCACCGAATAACGGGGCCGTCATTGGGGATAATCTTGTTCATTTTCCGGCGTCCCGACGGCTGAGTTCATCGCGGATGACCGTCGCCATCTGCGTGATATTGTCCAGATATTCGCGCGCCATCGGGTCCAGGATCACCACCCTGGCGCCGATTTCGCGGGCCACCGCCTCGGCCGTCTTTTCCGAATACTCCCGCTGGACGAAAACAGTTCCCGCTTTGTCCCGACGAGCCTGGCCGATCAAAGTCCCCAGTTGTTCCGCCCCCGGTTCCTTTCCCTCCAACTCCACCGCCACCTGCCGCAGATGATATCGGTCGGTGAAATAGCCATAGGCCGGATGATAGACATAGATCACTTGCCCCGCAAACGGGGCCAATATCGCCGCGATGGTCGAATCCGCCCGGTCGAGGTCTCCGGCGAAAGCCGTGTAGTTGGTCTCGAACTCCGTCGCATGCGTCGGGTCGAGTCGTTTGAGAGCATCGCAGATATGCCGGGCTTCAATCTTGACCAGAGTGGGATCCAGCCATGTATGCGGATCCGGGCCTTCGTCGCCGGCCACGCCATGCTCGTGACCCGGTTCCGATTGCCGAAGCGTGATCCCTTGTTTGACATTGACTGGATCGAAACGGGGGTTCATGGCCGTGATCTTTTCCACCAAGCGTTGTTCGAACGGCAACCCGGCCTCGAAATAGATATCCGATTTGGAAAGCTGAGCGATATCCTTTGGGGTCGGGTCATACATTTCGTGCGATTGCCCCGGCCGGATCAAGACGCCGATATCCACGAAATCGCCGCCGATCCGTTCGACAAAATACGCCTGCGGCATGATTCCGACCCAGACACTCAGCCTCTCCGACCCGGCCGCCGGTCTAACAACGGCGAGCGAAGAGACGATCATAACCAAAACCAGAAACCGCCAGACGAGCCGGAATATATGGGCTGTTGTCGTTTCTTTCATCTCGCTTCCCTGCAAAGAGTTGGCCGTATTTCAACCGACCTGCGTGAGTCTTGTAGGACGGGAGCAGTTCAGGTACAATTCCTCGCAATCCCGGCATTTTTGGATCGAATGGTCGCGCGAAAAGCTTTCCCAATGTTCTTTCTGATGTGGGGTCAATATTCCTGTTCCCTGGCACAAAGGACAAATCGCCCCCAGCGCCGCCGCGACCGCCGCCCGAATGAATTCCGACCGGTTCGGTATTTCGTGCAACGCCTCCGACAAGGCAGGATCGACCTTGAACGTCATTATCTCCGATTTGCTTTTCTTCATAACCCGGCCTTTATATGAATGATCCATGATATTACAAAGTAATACGCGCCGTCAAGTGGATTGTTTGAGGGAACCAACCGGCCGATGCCCTGTTAAATCCTCAATAACCGGGCCTATCGTCCGGACGAATACATCGTATTGCTACAGTGGCAATGCACTCAAAACGTGGACCGGCGGGAGCAGATGATTATTGTGCGCAGATCGGAAGACCGGGGCCATTTCGACCACGGCTGGTTGAAGACCTACCATACCTTTTCGTTTGCCAACTATCATGATCCCGAATGGACGGGATTCCGGACTCTACGGGTTCTCAATGAGGATCGCGTCCAACCCAAAGGGGAGTTCAGTACACATCGGCATCGCGATATGGAAATCATATCCTATATGCTTGATGGCGCCCTGAGCCATCACGACAGCATGGGCAATGGTTCGACCATATATCGCGGCGACGTTCAACGGTTGACGGCCGGAGTCGGAATCAGACACAGCGAGACCAACCCTTCGGTGGTGGCGCCGTGCCATTTCTTCCAAATCTGGTTCTTGCCCGCCGAGGAAGGACTGGAGCCGGAGTATGAACAGCGCGGATTCTCCGACCAGGACAAGATCGGTACCTTTTGCATGATCGCCTCGCCCGATGGGCGGGAAGGGTCGTTGCGGGTGAACCAGGATGTCCTCTTGCACGCGTCGATTTTGGACAAAGGGAAAAAACTGGAATATTTCCTTCCTCGCGACCGGCATGCCTGGGTACAGGTGGCGCATGGGGCGGTTGATATCAGCTTCAATGAGCTTGTTGGAAACAAGACTGCGTTATACATTTCCCACAGACTGTCTTCCTGCAGGTTCTGTGATGACATTGCTGTGTTCCATGAAGGAACGATTATCCAAAGAGGCTCCCATGACGAGCTTGTAAAGGATACTAACAACAAATACTACGAGCTTTGGCATTCTCAGGCGCAGTACTATGAGTAAAGATATAAAACAAAAACACTTAAGAAATGATAAAGAGATATATTAGGAGATATGCA
>JAQVRW010000389.1 GCA_028700875.1 Candidatus Zixiibacteriota bacterium
CATGGTCGAAAACCGATTGTGCCATCACCTCCAACGATGCCGCTGCACCCGATGGAACTACCACAGCGGATATATACCATTTGGTGTTCGCCTCGCGGTTGTAGCGGATATCGATCAACCTGACCCGGTATGACCCGCGCAGTTTCCACAGCGCCAGCACCGCTTCGATATCGGTCACATAATGGGGGCGATAAGTGAGATTGAGGTTATAGCTGCTTGCGCCCGGTTTCCTGTTTTTCGACACGGTGACCGTGTTCTGGTAATTAAGCTGTATTTTTTCTCCCCAAAACCCCACCCGGATATATTCCTCGTGGCCGGTCAACTGCGCGGCGTCGAGGTTCACCGGCATCCAGACATCCTGATACGCCGGTTGCCAGACGATCAGGTCCCGGACATACGAATGAAAACAGGTCACCCCGGCCGATACCGTCACCGGACGGTCAAGGTTCAATTCGATTCCGGCATCGGAATGCTCCGCCCGCTCCGGGCGAAGGTTCGGATTGCCCGAGGCTCGCACGTCCCCTTTCCAGAACAGGGCATTGATTTCCGGCAGGCGGTACGACCGGCCGTAGCTACCGCGCAGGATGATCCGCGGGGTTCCTTTCGACGTCAGCGACAGCCCTGTCTTATGCGACCAATGATCGGGATCGGCGGTCACGGAATTGTCGTTCGAGTTGGCCGTATGGACATGGTCCCAACGTACGGCCACGTCCAGCGCGGCATTATCCAGAAGCGGCAAGGCGGAGAGATCGACACTCTGTTTGTCCAGCGTATAGAGACCGAGATTGTCCCGCACGGTCCGTCCCATCGAGGCTTGCGGACGATAGAGGTCATCGTGATACAGGATATCGCGACGGAGACCCATCCCGGCGGTGAACTCATTTCGGTCGTAGGGCGTGACGCGGGCGGTCGCCTGAACATCCAGCATGTCGTTGGTGTAACGGGTCTCGTACCGTTCGGCCGCGAGGGCGTCATGCCGATTGTTGAAATACTGCCGCAGGCGGGTCGCCCCCAGGGAAACTTCGATCTGCGACCGGGTCGAAAGATCGTGCCTCAGACGCAGCGTGTTGTACATCCGCAGGTCTTTTTTCCAGGCGGCGCTGTCGGGGGCGGATACCGCGCCCGGCAAACCCTCGCGCGACCGGTACCATTGCCCGGAATAATCCATCACCGTCCGTCCCGATGGCCGCCAGGAACCGGCGAAAAACCAACTGCGACTGTCCAGACCGGCATTGAGTCGCGTGCCGTTGTACTCCGTGCCCGCCTCCGGTCGCGACGAAACGACATAATGATATGGGAAATCCCCGACGCTGGACCTCTCGGTATAGGTCAACCGGCTGGTGAATCGACGCATGATGGGGATGTCGGTTGCCGTCGCCTCCCGGCCGATTGTTTTCCATGGCCCCCAGATAGCCCGTCCGGTTATCTCCGACTTCGACTCGGCCGTATCGGTTCCGGTGACGATATTGACCACACCGCCAAGCGCATCGGCCCCGAACCGGGCCGATTCTCCCCCCCGGTATACCTCGACCCGTTGCACCGCGGCCAACGGAATTCCCCCGAGGTTCGCCTCGCCGCTGGCGGCCGCGTTGATCCGATGGCCGTCCAAGAGCACCAGCACATGTTTCGGGTCGGAACCCCGGATGCTGACCCGGACCTCATCCGACCCGGCCCCGGTCTTTTGGACGAACAGCCCTCGCAACCCGGATAACAGATCGGCCAGATTCGACACCCCGGACTTTGCGATCTCCGCCCGGTTGATCACCTCAGTGCCGTCCTCGACCGGCGATGGCCGTTTCCCAACCACCGATGATCCCTTTACGTAATGAATCTTACGGGTCAGGACAACTGTCAGCTTACGGGTAATATCGGAAACAACCTCGATCCGGTCGCTCACGTATGGCTCGTACCCTTCGGCCGTAACCCCCACCAGGTATGATCCCAGCGGAAGATGATCGAGCGAAAACCGCCCGAAAAAATCGGTTCGGGTCGAGAAGTCGGCATCGGTCACCGCAACCAGCGCGTTGGCGATTACCTGGCCATCCAGGGCATCGCCGACCGTGCCGGATATCCGGCTGGTGCTTTGGCCGAAAGCCGTCGCCGACAACATCAATGTTAAAAATAAAAGGATGACACCCCGCCCGGAGATTATCGGGCCGGATAGTGCATCGGGGTCACAAAAAACCCCGACAGCCTGCTGAAAGGTTCGGGAACGATTCAACTTTCCCTCCCGCGAGGGCCGCCGAATAGTGGGTTATTATTCCGGCAGGTCTCCTGGCTTGCGGCATCGTTCCTACCGGGACCCCTTCCCCGCCCGGTTAACCCGGACGAGTGGTTGTGTGGTCCTTTCGTAGCCGCTCACAGTAGCGGGGCTGCGACGGATTTGCACCGTCTTCCCTATTAACCACCGTGGACCGGAATATCTCTTTGATTCGATATTACGTTCTGTCGCCGCCCCTGTCAATAAAAAAACCCCGCCGGAGGCGGGGTTTTTGAGGATTCGAGACTTTATATCCAGGCCGTATGGCCGGCTGGGTTAATGCTCAATGATAATCCGGTAATCCGGATATTTGTACTCTTCCAGTACCGGCATGACCTCTTTGAAGCTCAATCCGGTGATTATCGTCGTGTCGTTAGTCATCACGTTGACGAGCTTGATGACCGCATTCTTGTACTGATCAGTGACCGTGTTGCGAATTTTCAGCGTATCGCCAAACACCAATTCCTTGGCCGTATCCGGGTAAACATAATGGGGGACCGTATCGAAATTCGCCCAATCCTTGTCTCTATATATCCTGGTCCTTCTGTTTGCCGCCACGAGTTTTGCGTCACAATTGCCATAAATGATAAACGTATCGACCCATATCAGCGGGTTGTTGTAGAAATCGTAATATGTCTTCGTGCTTTCTTTTATTCCGGTTGAATCGCACCAATAGGCTGAGTCATACGGCAGGAAGAAGGAATCGATTCTGTTCCAATAGGCCCAGATGACCGTGTCGATTTTCAAGGAATCGGGCGGATATGCGGCCATAGAGGCGGTGTCAAAGTCGGGAATGACGAAAGCATTGTTGAACCAGTATCCCTTGAGCACCGGTTGAAGGAAGATGGAATCGATTCCCTTGCCGGTCGTATCGGTTAAACTGGCAATATGCCCAATTGAATCTATCAGGGTAATGGGGGGTCGATCCGGGTCGGGGGAAATCTTGACTATGGTATCGGTAACAACCGATATCACCTTCCAGGCAGAATCAAAAGTCGTGGCATATGTGACCCGGAAGGTGTCAGTC
>JAQVRW010000390.1 GCA_028700875.1 Candidatus Zixiibacteriota bacterium
TTGACTTCATAACTGCTCATGTGGCCGTACCGGGTGGTCAAACCGAACCCGTGGACCAGGGCAATCATTTTGCCCAAGCCGCTGAAGACGCTGACCGACACCACCTTCGCGTCGGCAGTGGCGTAAATCGGGGTCCCCGTTCGGTTGGCAATATCCAGGCCGGAATGGAACTGGTTGAAACCGGTAAACGGGTCAACCTGGTATCCAAACCCGCGCGAAGTATACCCCTTCGTCGGCATAATCGACGGCGTGTGATCCAGCCGGTCCCGGCGATCCGCCAGCATCCCATATACTTCCTGGTACCGCGATAGTTCGAATTTGGCCAACCGCAGAAGCTCGTCCACGTCGGTTGTGACCCGGAATGCGGCCACGCCCGTGGCGGTCATCGAATCGGTCTCCGGGTAGGTTGGACCGCCGATACCCAACATGCGGGCTTCGGGATCGATCACCGGCAGATCGAAGATGGTTCGAATCGCTTCTTCTTTCGCCACCAACTCCCCGTAATCGTTTTTCAGACCGGAGAGAGATTCTTCCAGAGAGGTATACCGCTGGGCCAGAACCTGATTTTCCTGAACAAGTTGGGCCATTCGGGCGTGATCGACCCTTTTGTCGAAATAGTCGGCCAACAGGAAAAGGTTAAGAAGCACAAAGCAGATACCGAAAACGCCTGCCCCCCACAGCAACTTGATCGAGATGGCGAATTGTTTGAGTTCCCCTTGTCCCCGGGGAACGATCATTACGGTAATTTTGTCATCAAACATAGGCATAAAATCCAAGTTTTTAGCGTCCCTGCCGCCCGAAACTTTCGCAGTATAGGCCCACCCTCAAATGAAGTCAAGTTAAAAAACCGATGATTATTGGATGTTATTTTTCGGCCGTTTCCGCGTATGGAAAGGCCTATTCCGCGAAGGAAAAGAGCGGCTCGCCACCGGCGGCCGCGTGCCGCTAACTACTTGATTACCATGAACTCCCGACGGAGGATCTTGTCTATAACACGGACAAACTTCTCCGGGTTCAGGGTCTGGAGGCTGTAGAGATGCCAACAGACTTTTCTCGGTTTTCTGTACCTTTCTTTTCTTTTCGGCGCCATACCAACCCGCCTTGCTAGGACAGCATCGGGACGGACTATCCGCCCGAACGGCATATCCCGATTCGACCATCGTCTTTCAAGACAATGGTTTGCAAGCGGTGTGCCCTCTCTCGGAAATGCCCGCATTTTGGACGATAACGGACCATCGTGTTGAATTTCAATGGGTTAACTAATGCCGGTCAATATCCAACATTTGAACAGTAGGCAAACCGCTGCCTCAAAGTTATGGTCTTATTCCTATACCGTTGGGTGGCGACGGCCATTCTTTTGACCGTAAGCCGGATACTTTCACGTGATGACTTCCACCACCGACGGCAAGGAAGGAGCGTAAAAAAAGCTTGCGGCGGCTTTGGCGACGGCAGTAGATTCACGCAGGGAATGTGGCAAGGGGATATGACAGGGACATCCTATTTCCCTGCATGCCTCTTCATCTCTTGCAACTTCAAAAACGCCAATAGAATGGAGCGGTCATGCCGGAAGAGCCTGACATCCAACCCCTGGAATCCCCGGAAGGGACTCCTCCCCCCGATCCACTCGGCATCATCGGCTGGGTTATCGGCGGGAAGTACAAGATCCAGGCCTATGTCGGCGGCGGCGGTTTCGGAGAGGTCTATTCCGGCTGTAATATCAATCTGACGGAACAGCGGCTCATTATCAAGTTTTTCAAACGGGTGCAGGCTCGGGAGAAATTCGCCAAGGAAGCCAAAATCCTCTGCATGCTGGACCATCCCAACATCTGCCGCGTGATCGATTTTTTGCCCAACGATGGGGCGGTGGTAGTGGCTTTCATCGATGGCCGCGACGGCGCCAAGGTTCTCAAAGAGTCCGGGCCGCTGGCGCCGGACCTGTTTATGAAAGTCGCGTTGGCCCTCACCGACGCCATGGCCTATGCCCACGAAAAAAAGATCGCCCATCGGGATATCAAACCGGGCAACCTGATCATCGACAAGAACGAACATATCTATCTGATCGATTTCGGAATCGCCAAGGAGATCGGCGGCGACGCCACCAAGACGGGGTATCAGACGCTCACGCCCATGTTTGCGGCTCCGGAACGACAGGCCGGCGACCGGGATTACAATCCTTTCATCAGCGATGTGTATGAAACCGGTATAACCCTGTTCAATTTCATCACCGGGTCCTTGCCGTACCGGAATCCGATCAATCCCAACTACGCCGAATGGGGGGGCACCGCGGCCGCGAAGCTTTCCCCGGATCTTCGGCGCATACTGATGAAGGCGACCCACCCCGATCCGCGCAAGCGATACCAGACGATGGCCGAATTGTCCGACGAGTTTAAAAACCTCAAGCAGGTCTATGGCGGTCATCGCCGGCGGTCATCGGTTGTGTACGTTTTGGCGACGGTGGTGGTAATCGCCGCGGCAATTGCCGCCTGGCAATTTTTAAAAGAACCGGCGCAAACGGCGCAAACGCCTCAAGCACCGGTCGAAACCCAGAAACCGGAGACGGCCAAACCGAAACCATCGGTGGAATCCGGAACGACCAAACCGCAGACGACGACGACGACGGTTCCCCCCCGGACCGATACGACCAAGATTAACGCGGTCGTCAAGCCGTATCCTCCGGCCACACAGCCATCCGGGCAACAGGCCAAGCCGGAAACACAAACCCAGACCGAAACCAAGCCGGTGGAACAGCCACCGGCAAAAGAAGTTCCACCCCCGGTCGCCCCGGCTCCGGCAACGGCGAGAATCGATGTCACTCCGGGTGAAAACGCCTATGTCATGGTGGATGGGACGTCGGTCACGGCCGGAAAATCGTTCGAAACCAAGGTGGGGACGCATGCGGTGATCGTGACCCATCCCGATTTCCCGGTATATCGTTCCTCGTCCCAGTTCCATGGCGGCGACGGGAATGCCGTGGCGGTTGATCTGGGCCGGGTATACGCCTCCACCGGCAAAGTGGAATTCCAAGTAGCGTTGTCGCCGCCCACGGACAAATACATGCTCGAGCTGAGCTTCAACGGCCGCAAGAAGACGATGACCAAGTTCCCGGCTTTCGGAACCCAGCAGTTGGCCGGGGAATGGGATGTGACCGCCAAGGTGGTTCCGGTCGACCGCACGACCGCCGTTGTGACCCGGGTTGACTCCTGCGTGGCCTATCCGTACGGCGACGGGCCGCGCGCGGTCCTGAGAGGCGATCGGGGCATGATCAAGCTTA
>JAQVRW010000391.1 GCA_028700875.1 Candidatus Zixiibacteriota bacterium
TCCCCCATAGATACGCGCAAGTTCGTCCTTTTCATCTGACGATAACGCGGTGACATCGATCTCTTTCGCCTGCAACCCCTCTTTTGTCACCGCAAGTGCGGACCGGGCAATGCCTTTCGCCCCGCCGGCATCTTCGTACTTTCGCCGGGCCGCGGTTTTCAGGGAGATGGTGATCTGGTCAAACCGGCTTGGTGGTTGGGGAACACGCTCTTCGGTGGGTTCCGACCACGGTGCGGGGTCGGGCGAAGGTACGGATTCTGTCGGCAACGACTCACTACCGGTGTGTATCCAGTCGATATCATCTCGGTCATCGGTATCGATCAAATTGGTGGTATCGGCGTAATTCTTCTCTTCTGGTATGGGGGATGGTTCCAACGCAGGAGATGGTTCTGACTCGATAGATTGGTTCAGTGCCCGGTCTGCCGGTTCGGTCCCATCGGCATCCCGAATCCCCACTCCCGATTCATCACCAACCGGTTCCGTCATCCGCCGCGTCTTCCCCCGGCGGTACGGCGGGTTCGCCTTCTTCCTGGCCGGGATGGTGACAAACCGTCCCACGGTTCCGGTTGACACCTCTTCCGTCATCTTCCGAATCTTTGCTGCACGCTTGTCCATCGCAATTACCTCCGAGCCGCCATCCGGTTCAACCGCTTGACCAGCGCACGCCCGTGTCGCCGGACCGGGACGAGAGCGTCCACCCGGGCGGCGCCCATCCCGTCGATCGAATCACCAACCTTCTGCACGTCATACGCCGTCTGATTGCAGGCAGCAACGATCGGCCGCACCTGTTTCTTGAGAAGTTTGGCCGTGTCTTCCACGGTATCGATAACATATCCTGAAGCCTCGTCTGACATCCTGGTCATCACCTTGGTAACAAGTGTGTCTGCCAGAATATAAATACTCTCCGCGCGATAAAAGAAAAAATTAGTCATTACCGGGATTTGCGCGTTTTCCGCGGCTTTATATCGATGATGACCGGGTTCCCGTTCCGGTCATCCACAATGTCATACCGGAGATCCCCGGCCCGCACCGTATACGTTCCCTCCGTCACTCCGATTGCGGTGAGGTGGGCGATGGTATCCAGTTCCAGTTGCCGGGCAATCTCATCGATCGGATACCCTTTCGGGAACTTCGCGTCCCGGATCGCCTGCTGAATCGACCGTTTATCGATGGTGATACCCATGCCTATTTCCGCGGCCGGTTACTGATCTTCCGCGTGCGATCCGACTCTCTATGCATGAATGATGCCAGTTTCTTCCGTGCTCCGTTCGTTTTCACCTTCATACTACCCCTCCCTGATGTTCAGAAAAACTTCAGTTTTACCTCGTTCAAAGTATACTTGCCCAACCGCGATCCGCTTTTGAAATCGATCACTTCCACCGAGATGACCTGATCCAGATTGTCCTGGAGATCATGCACACTGACCAGGCCGTCCGGCGTCTTGATCTTGAATACCAGCATGTTTTTACTGGCCTTTCCGGTCTTGGTTCGCACGTTGCCGGTCCCGGCCGCCCGCCGGCACCGGTCCACCAAAGTAATTGTCTCTCCCATATCCTCTCCTACGCAAAACTGGACGCTCCCCGCCCGGTCAGCCACTGGATGAACCCAATCACGATCGGCAAGTAGAAGAACGCCTGGACCAGGGCGGCAACGTACCACCCGACGATCGGCTCCAGCATCATATACTCGATCATGACGGTCTGTACGGCCAACCTCAACAACATCCCGATCGCCCCCAGCAGATGGACCGCGTCGAACGACATTTCTAATCCACCCAACGAGAACTTGGTCTGGTTCAGGTCGAACTGTCCGTCTTCGGTGATCCCGAGATACCCGACGTCATGATAAATATTCATCGACGAGATCGAGTCGTTGACCGGCACAAACTCGCCGGTGATCGTGTTGAACTCCATTCCCGGGTAGGCTGCATGAAATATGTCAATATGAAAGAGGATCGATAAGGCAATCTGGAGTGCCGCTGTAAAAACAATGATCGTCCACGCTCGCATGTTGCAACCTCCCAAATGATGAATTTGGTAGGAAATCCCAACCCGGGAATTTCCGATAGATTATCCGGCTATCAATCATACTGGCGCCGTTGAGACATATAAAGGTTTCCCGGTATCTCAAAGGAAAACGAATCGTTTCAAAAAAGAAAGAATTAGCGTCTGGATCCCCGGATCAGGATGGAGAATACGGCGACCAACCCGGCCACGCCGATCACGGCAAACGAGAGGGTCGTGAACCCGAAGATGGCAAACCCGGCCGCCAGCACCACCAGGAGAAGGCCGCCTTTCGGGCTGTGAGCGTAACTGAACAACCCGCCGATCGCCATGATGACGATGCTGAAGAGGGCGTTCTTGATATGCGTATCGAGATCGCTGAGCGGGATGTTGTAGACCGAGGACGAATGCACCACCTTGGTCATCCGGACCGAGTTCCCGTTGAATCGGACCGCGTCAACATCCAGTTTGTACACGGACGTCCCATCGCCGTCCACCGATACCGTGAGTTCTTTTGCAGTATAGACCGTTTCTTGCGCAACCAGGGTTTTGTCGTTCGTGTTCACGACCCGGACGGTGATCCGTTGGGCCACTTCTTTATCTTTGTACATCCCGACGATCCTGTCGATCTCGTCATCATACCGGGCGTCAAACGTCCACTGACCGTTGATGAGTGGGGTCATGATGCTGACCGTATACGTGGGAGAGGTGGACGCTGCCGCATAAATCACCTCTTTCTCGCCCACCGTAAGTTTGTAGTGGTGGCCGTTTTCTGCATCCGGGATCACCACTTTCCCCTGGTCGTCCGTCTGTTTCACCGCATACGGCGTCCAGGTATACGGGTTCTCCGTCAGACTCCGTTCAATCGCGACCGTCTTACGGGGTGCAATCAGGCCGTCTTCGAAGACGGTGATCTGGGCCGGAAACGATTTGTCAATCCCGGGAATGTCGTCATCATCCGCCGCGCCCCCGGTCGGATACATCAGCAACGACCCGTCCGACCGGCCCACCACCACCATCTCGCCGCGCCAGGACATGGCCACGCAGGTCACCGACTCCTCGGAATCGGACGCATAATCCTGGTACCAACCGGAGGTGGCGTCTTTGCTGAAGACGTAGAACTTGCCGTCGGTCGATCCGGCGACCGCCCATAACCCGTTCTTCATCGCGATATCGACACTAGTCAGACTACCGCCGGTCGTATACGTGCCGACCGGAACGCCGTCGAGCCGATTGATCTCCACGGTGATCTCCCGGG
>JAQVRW010000392.1 GCA_028700875.1 Candidatus Zixiibacteriota bacterium
CAATGACGATGCCGTAAACGTCGGCGACGCCGTCTTTATCATCGCTTATATCTTCAGGGGCGGTCCCGCTCCTAGTACGCCGGCCGCCGCGGACGCCAACGGAGACGGGTCGATTAATATCGGGGACGCCGTTTACCTGATCGGCTATATTTTCAGGAGCGGACCGGCCCCAAAATGCTGACAGGCGTCCGGCAACAATGACGACCGAGTTGGTTTGTTTTAGCCGGCCACAGGGATTTGCGGCCATATAGGACTATTGCGGTATTGTATTATCGTTGAGTCTTTCCCCGGCCCAGCCCGGAGGCCATGATCTCACCGCGAGATCGTGGTGCAAATTTGTCGACTTAAATCTATTCTTGGATATCACGACGGATTTACTCGACTTTCGTCTATGAACGGGGGGCAGCGACCCCAAATTCTCCTTACCCGAAAGGGATTTTTCGCTTTACAATATTCAACAATCCGGTATCTTATAAATAGACGTTACTACTCGCCGAACGGCTCGCAGTAGCAACATGGGTTGAGGAGTTTCGCCCGTTACTACACACGGGTGATTTGATTACAATGAGCTAATCGCAGTACCAACTTTTGGTAGATCTGGGAGGTCGCCTTGAAAACTGTCAACGGGATCTTTTGGGTAGTTTGTATTCTTCTACTCGGTATCGGCGGATACTCTTTCGCCGATCAAACGATCAAGTTAAACAATTCCCCAAGTAAAATTCAAGTGCTCGATGACAACGAATCCAGTCTGAGGATGCAGGTTGAGGTGGGAGCGCTGGAGTTTACTCCGGTAACGACCGATCGCGGCGTTTTCATGCTGGCCACGGTCAAGGGATTGACACAGTCGCAGCGCATCGGCGAACCTAATCTGCCGACCGCGAATCGTCTTCTCTCCATTCCATACGGATGTGATCTGACGGTGGAGGTGGAGAAATATTCGGTCGAGGAATATTCGCTGGCCGATTATGGGATTACCGATCCCATCATCCCGGTTCAACCATCCCTCTCGAAATCACAACAGCCCGGCGACGTGCCGTTTGAATTCAACGATGTGGTGTATGCGTCGGCCGGATATTACGCTCTTCCTTTGGCAACCGCCGAACCGTTGGGCGAAATGCGGGGCCTTCGCATCGGAAGGCTCTCCGTGGCACCGATTCAGTACGACCCGGTAGCCAAGAAGATCAAGGTCTATAAAGACATCACCGTCCGCGTTGATTATAAAAACGCCGACTGGACCGCCACGTATGAAGGCTGGGACAGATATTACTCTCCGTATTTCGAATCGGTGTATAACCGGATTGCCAATTACCGCACTCCGACCGCCGACAAGAACGACATGACCAAATACCCGGTCAAGTACGTGATTGTTTCGCATCGCATGTTCGAGGCGCAATTGCAGCCGTTTATCGAATGGAAAACCCAGAAAGGGTTCACCGTCGTCACGGCTTACACCGACGTCATCGGAACGACCAACACGGCCATCAAGACTTATCTGCATACTCTCTATGATGCCGGAACCGCCGAGGATCCCGCGCCCTCTTTCGTTCTTTTGGTCGGCGACGCTCAGCAGGTCCCCCCCTTCGACGAGGGCGATCATTTTAGTGATCTGCGCCTGTGCGAATTTACCGGAGACTATTTCCCCGAGATCTATTACGGCCGCTTTTCCGCACAAACCACGGCCGAGCTTCAACCGCAGATCGACAAAACGCTGGAATACGAAAAGTATCTGATGCCGGATCCGAGTTATCTGGGCGAGGTGACTTTGGTGTCGGGCGCGGACGCCAACTATGCCCCCACCTACGGCAACGGCCAGATCAACTACGGAACCAACCTCTATTTCAATGCCGCTCACGGCATCACGCCGAATGTCTGGCTCTACCCGGCCTCCGGGGGGGCCGTAGAAGCGGCCGTCAAGCAAACCATCAACGACGGCGTGGGGTTGGCCAACTACACTGCGCATTGCGGTCATGAAGGATGGGGCGATCCCTCGTTCACGACCACCGACATTGCCTCGCTGACCAACAATCACAAGTGGCTTTTGGCGATAAATAACTGTTGCCAGGCGCACACCTTCGGGACGGATTATTCCACACCCTGTTTTGGAGAACTCTGGCTACAATCGGCCAACAAGGGCGGTATGGGCAGCATCGGCGGCACTAACTCCACTTATTGGGATGAGGATTACTGGTGGGGTGTCGGCAACGGTCCGATCGTCGGCTCCGGCGCGACCTACGAACAAACCGGCCTGGGCGCCTATGACGGCATGTTCCATGATCATGGCGAAGCTCTGACCGATTATTATGTCGCCAACGATGCCTTGATTTATTGCGGCAATCTGGCCGTGACCGAGGCTGGCAGCAGCCGCACCGAATATTATTGGGAAATCTACTGCCTGATGGGCGATCCTTCCTTGATGACCTATCTGGGCGTTCCTTTGGTCAACAGCGCGTCATATCCTGCGACGCTGGTCCTTTCCGAACCGTCGATCACGGTTTCCGCCGTTTCGGGTTCGTATGTGGGTATATCCATGAACGGCGAACTGCATGGCCAGGCGTACATCGGGACCTCCGGCTCGGCCACGATTTCCCTGACGCCTTTCGCCACCCCTGGAGTGGCTGATATCGTCATCACCGCCCAGAACAAGCAACCGGTTATCGGCACCATTCAGGTCATCACGCCGAACGGCCCGTACGTAATCTACGACGGCAGTGCGCTTGATGACCAAACCGGCGGCAACGGCAACGGCCTGGTGGATTACGGCGAAAGCGTGACGCTGGATATGCAGGCCAAGAACGTCGGTCCCGACGAAGCCGTGAGTGTGACCGGCCAACTGACGACCGCCGATTCATACGTGACGATAACCGATGATATGGCCGATTTCGGGACCATCCCCGGTGAAAACGGCACTTCCGAGGTGTTGGACGCCTATGCGTTCAAAATCCAATCGTCGGTGCCCGACGGTCATATCATCCCGTTCTCGGTGGCCATGACCGACGCCGCCGACAGCACGTGGAACAGCAATTTTACCATGGTCGCGCACGCACCCGCGGTGGAATATGTTTCGGTCGTCGTCGGTGATGTCACCGGCAATATGAACGGCGTGCTCGACCCCGGTGAAACGGTTTCGATCTTGATAAGCCTCAAGAATGACGGATCCGGCCAGGCCGATGACGTCGCCGGCATATTGACCGAAGACGACTTATACCTCAGCATCGACGATGAAAGCGGCACGTTCGGCACGCTGGCTCCCGAAGGTG
>JAQVRW010000039.1 GCA_028700875.1 Candidatus Zixiibacteriota bacterium
TTCGTGCAAAACCGCAAACGTGAGGGCGAAATCGACTCGCTCGGACAGATCATCGATGTTCAACGATATGTCGGAGCAAAGACGTGTTTCGATCCTATCGGCCAGGCCGGGGCGGGTCGCCCGCCGTCGCAGGGAGCCAAGCATCTTCTCCTGAAGATCAACGGCGATGATGCGTCCCGTTCGGCCGACCATCGCGGCCATGGGGAGCGTGAAGAATCCCATCCCCGGACCGATATCGAGGGCGGTCATCCCCTCCCGCACATACGGCTTCAGGATTTGCCCCGGATCCTGCAGCAGTCTGCGTACCGGACTGGCCAGGAAATATCCCAGCCACCACGGACAAACGCGTTCCCTCTTGGCGCCCCTGTCTGACATACCCATCGCGCCCCGCTACTTTTTTCTCGGTTGTTTGAATTGGGAGGGATCGATCGGGGTGCCGCGTCGGGGATTGGCGCCATCAGCGGCGACGCTGTCCAGGTTGGGGAAGGTCGGCGGGATGCGGAACAGTTCATGATAGGTCAGTGACTTGAACGGGATCTTTTTGCCCTGCTTATCGAGCTTGTAGGCCGCCAGCCGGGAGGCGTTGGCGACTTTCCACTGTCCGTTTTCCTTGCGGAACATGACGACCGGATAGAGCGCCTTCTGGCGGCCGTCCTTGTCCACCAGGCTGTCGATGATAAACACCAGCCGCCGCCATTGGCCGTCGGTCGTGTCCTGCACCAACGGATGTCCGGCGATATCGGGCCAGGTGTAGGCCCAGGCGGCCACGACGCCGGAGTCGAGAACCGTGCCGCGTCGTCCGAACATATCGAGGATAAACGCCTTGCTGACCGAGTCGCGCCGTGCCCAGAACGAATCCACGTTGCCGGCCAGGCCGAACTGTTTCATTTCCTGGTAATACCGAACCATTTCGGTCAGTTCCGAATTGAGCTTGGTGATTTTTTCCGGCTGAGAATTGCCTTTACCGCAGGCGGTCGGCAGAAGCAGAATCAGTCCGACCAGGGTTGCCAGAAGTGCGCGTTGACATCCGACGATCATGTGTCTATCCTCCGTTGTCTGGAATATACACATAATCGCTTGGCCGGGACGAACTTTTTTATCGCCGGTGACGGGAGATGGGTGCCCCCCCGGCGGCGCAAAATAATCTCTTGACAAAACGGGACGGTTTTGCGTCATTATTATCACGGTGCACTTACGTAGATTCGACTTCATCGATAAGACCGCAATGGCCGTGTGGGGGGCAAGGGGCCACCTCATGTTTCGGGCCGTGCTCGTATCCGGTGGTTTCGTCCCCGGTATACGGTTCGGAAATAAGGCCAAATGAATATAGGTAAGTTCCTTGTTGACAAAATCAAACAATCGGTTATCTTTTAATGGTAACCATACAGAACCAAACCTGGAGGTCGCCATAACCTCATGAAGACATTTTGGCGCCGTGCGCCGGCCGGGGCAGCTATTTCTTTGCGGCCCCGCGGATGACGCGAATGTACCCGGTATGGCGCCCGGAAAGGTTTTGGCCATGCCCGGCGCGCCATCCGGCGTACGGGGAACCGACGGCCATGATGGTCGGGGATACGGCAAATCGTCGGATCATATCCGCACATCGGCCGGTGAGACGCCCGAACATCGACCCGCTGCCACCAACGTGCAGGGGAAAGCATCATTGAATCCCAGCCCAACCGTGCCGGGATTTTTTTATGGGCGGCGAACGTCATTCAGTTAAATGGGGTAAGGAGGGGTTTATGAGATTTGTGACAACCGGCGGAGTCTTGCTTCTTCTGATTGCGCTGTTCGTGGCCGGCGGGTGCGGTGACGATCCCGTGTCACCCGGCGGGTCGTCCCCCAAACCGGCGCACGAGTACGAGATCGTTCTCAACGCGCTGGTCACCGATTCGCTGGGGGGGCATTCATTCGTCATGATGGTCTTTGATCCGGATTCGACCGGGGTCAAACAAACCATCCCGTTCAACACTTCGCTGGCGGCCATGACCACCACCAAAGATGGATCGCGGATGTTTGTTTCCAAGACATATCCGAAACCATATGAGGTCTGGAGTTCTTCCTGGCCGCCGACGGACACGCTGGCCAGCCATGCCGGTTTGGCCGCCGGTCAACTGGCCTTATCCGCGGACGAGCAATACCTGTTGGCCAGCAGCGGGCACGCGGTGTTGTACGCTCTGCCCGGCCTTGTTCCGGTGTACATCGATTCGGCGAGCGCCGACTGTGGCGCCTTTTTGCCGGGACGGACGGCCTTCTGCTACCACCGGTTCATGAATGATACAGTGATTGTCGTCGATTATGGAACGGCGCCGATGACGGTTCACCAGCAATCGTTGCGGGGCGCCGGCGATGAACCTTTGGCGATCCAGGCCTTATGCCCGAGCGCCGGCGGAGACCGCCTGATTATCGCGGCCGAGGATACACAATCGAATATCAAATACATGATGGTGGTTTCGACGGATAATCTGGCCATCATCGACCAGGTGACGATTGCCCCGTCATTCCGCCAAATGGTCCCGGTCGCCGATTCCGGCGGGCGGTACACGTACTGGATGGCAAAGGGAAGCACGTGGCCGGCGCCGACCCCGGGGGCCATCTACCGCTATGATATTCAAACGAAGGAACTGACCTCCATCCTGGACGATTCCAACGGCGGACCATACCTGCCGGAGGAAATGTTGGTCACGCCGGACGGGGAATACTTGTATGTAACGTCCGTGTTATACTTGTATCGGATGCGTCTGTCGGATGGCCAGACGGAATTGGTCGATTCTATCGGCGTGAGCGATCATCAGAATTTTGCAGTAACGGTCCGGACAACCAACTAGCTGGATTTTGTCGGTCGCCATAACAAATAGCACCATTCCAGAGCGCCTAAATATCATCGAACCGCAGATTTTTCTCTTTGTCGCGAAGTTCCTTCCTGTCCCTCCTCCCAATGGCGCCCACATTTTTCGATTTGACAGTCGATGCTTTGCCGGACGCATTGTTTTTCCTATATTCTGTATACCATGTTCCGGCAGTTCGCAAAAAACCTGACCACCAACTGGGCCGTCTATATCAGCGCGGCCGTCATCTCCTTCTTTCTCACCCCGTATATCATCACCACCGTCGGCCAGGCCGCCTTTGGCGTCTGGATTCTGGTCGGATCGTTCTCCGGATACCTTGGCCTGTTCGATTTCGGAATCGGTTTCGCCGTTGTTCGGTTCGTGGCCCGTTACCAGACAACCGGCGAGATCGACAAGCGCAACGAGGTGGTCGCCACCTCTTTCTATATTGCCGCCCTATTGGGGCTGTTGGTCATGCTGGCCACCGTTATTCTGATGATCTATGCCGCCGTTTGGTTTACCATTCCGCCGGAGCTTGTCGGGCAGGCGCGATGGACGATATTTTTGGTCGGGTTAGCAATTGCGGTCGGGTTTCCCCTGTCGGTTTTTTCCGAGGCGCTGGCTGGAGGGCTGTACCGGTTCGACCTGTTCAATACCGTGTCGATTATCATCGCCCTTTTCCGGACCGGCCTGACTATTTTGCTCTTGGAACTGGGGTGGGGGCTGATCGGTCTGGGCGTGGCGGCGTTGGTCGGGTCGCTGGCCGGGTACCTCTGGCGGATGAACATGCTGTATCGCCTTCTGCCCGACCTGTCGATCCACCCGCGTCTGGCCCGGCTGGGGGTGCTGCGTCGGATCGGCGGGTACTCGCTCTATTCCTTTATTCTGGTCCTGTCCGGCCGGATGGCCTTCTATTCCGATTCGTTTGTCGTCGGCATTTTCCGGGGGGTGGAGGATGTCGCCGTCTTCGGCATCGCGGTCAAGTTGGTGGAGTACCTGCGTCAGTTCGTGTTTACCATGACCAAGCTGTTCGTGCCGATCGCCGCCCGCTATGACCCGGTGGCCGATCAGGCCTCGCTGCGGCGATTCCTGTACGACGGCAGCCGCCTCAATCTTCTCTTTTCCCTGCCGCTGTCGCTGGTGCTGTTTTTCTGGGGAGGGCCGTTTATCCATCTCTGGGTCGGCGACCGCTTCGAGTCCTCGGTGGTTATCCTGCAGGTTCTGCTGATCGGGCATTTATTGTCGTTCATGCAGGGGATCGGCGGAGATATCCTGTTGGGGGTGGGGCGTCATCGGCTCCTGGCGTTGTTATCGCTGGCGGCGGCCATAGTCAATATCATTCTGTCGGTGATCCTGGTGAACGTCATGGGGTTGGTGGGAGTCGCCTGGGGCACGACTATTCCGCTGTCGCTTCTGTCTTTGCTCTATGTGCCTTTCGCGGCGATTCGGTTGGTGGGAGGGTGCCTGATGGAATTTGTGCGGGAGGCGTTTCTGCCTCCATTGGCGGCGGTGGTTATCCCCGCGGTGTTCATTATTTTCTATGCGGGGCGGATCGCCGGCTTGTGGGAGATGGTCGGGGCGCTGGCAATCCTGGGATTTATTTACCTGCCGCTGGCCTATTTTATTGCTCTCAAACCGGCGGAGAAGATTAGAATTCGGTCGATAATAAATCCATCGGCAGGACGCTGAACGGACCGGCGCACTTTCTGCGTTTCCGGGTAATTCATCGGACAATTTACGACGTAGGCTTTGTCGGCAAAGGAGTGGCGGGCATCACCGCAGACCGTTGATTGAAACGGACCGTCGGTCTGCAAGAAGTTGCAGAGTATGCAAGGGTTTGGTCATCGGAGAACAAGATCCTGTCCGCCAAATGAGCACATTTGCGCATCGTTTGGCCTTCCGCCCATGGAAATGGAAGCAGTTATGGCAAATATGGACGGAGAAGGGCTGTGATGCGGGGCGATTGCAGGCAGGCATGACCTTTGCTGCTAAAAGCCGCGATGGACATAGATTTGAGTGGAGGAAACGGCATCCGGCGACCTTCGTTTGAGGGCTGAAACCGGTGAAAAGGCCAAAGAAAACGATTGACAACTTTCCTGGCGACCCTTATATTGACGGTGACAATAAAACAGCGTTTTACATTCTCTTTTACTGACTTATTGACTGGTGATTGTCTTCTGAGTTTGAGTTGCCGAGAGAACTTGGGACGTTTGAGAGCACATTACTTCTATGAACCGGTTGGGATAGGCCGGTAGGGACGCTTTACATATCAGAGGCATAACTTCGCGCGCCATAAGATTCGGGTTGCGATTGGAGTCGACGCCACAACATGCGGAGGTCAGCGACTGACTTAGGCTAAAGGAAAGCTGTCACGAATCTCGGATGTTTGGAACACTTCAGAAGGAGTAGGCACATGTCCTTCAAAAGCCAGTCGCATTTTATCATCATCGGCGCGTTGGTCGTCGGCTTGCTTTCGGCGATTGCGGCCGTTCCCGCTGGAGCCGAGGAAGCCATGCTTCCGGAAATCACGCTTCGGGTGTCGGATACGACCGTTCAGTCCTCCGATACCAACGCATGGATCAGCGTTTTTATGCGGAATTTTTCGGATACGCTGGCTGGGTTTTCTCTCATGCTCCTGCTCGATCGGCAGAATTTGATCGAGTTCAGAACTGACGTGGAAGACACGCTGATCGACACGACCTGGCAGTATTGCATTCAATGGTATCAAGGGGCGTGCATCGAGTGGAGAGATACGACGATCGTGGATACGATCATAACGTCGGGCGCCATTGACACGATCGGCGGGGCGATCGCCGGTTGGGAGTTGGTGACGGCCAAATCCGTATCGGGCAGTCCCCATACCTGCAAAATTACCTGCTTGGCAGATCGTCTGGGGCCGCCGGTGCACACCGGTCTGCCGCCGAGTACACAAGAGCGGCGGCTGTTCAGCCTGAAAATGCGGGTATATCAAACGTTGCCGGAATCGCTGGCCAACTACATCACTAATGTTGCGATCGTGGATAATCTGAACGAAACCAGCTTTTCCGACCCGCATGGCGTTCTGATCGGTACGATAACGCAGTACAGCATTTGCGACACGCTTTATAAGGATTGCGCGTCTCCCGAAAACTACCCGTCGGTCCCCTGCACGTTGTGGATAAACAGCACCGCCATCAATCCGGAGGACGCCGACACGGCGATCGTCGACACCTTTTATCATTTCTGGAAATGCACGGATTGGTCGGGGGATAGCTGCTTGAACTGGGCGGATACGACCCGCCTGGAGGCCGATTCGATCTGGATCGAACCGCGGCCCTGGACTGTCCGCGATCCCTCCGTGACTTTCTACTCCGACGGGTCGCTGGAACTCCTGTTCGCGCCCGCCTGCATCTGCGGCGACGCCAATAACGACGGCAAGATTAACGTCGGCGACGCCGTCTTTCTGATCAGCTATATCTTCCGAGGCGGCGCGGTGCCGCCGTACCTAGAGTGCGCCGATCCCAACGGCGACAACAAGATCAATGTTGGCGACGCCGTCTTCCTGATCTCCTATATCTTCCGGGGAGGAACGGCGCCGCACTGCGACTGAAACCGGCCGCGAAGCGGAATTTGACGGGATGAAAGAAACGATTGACGATAGAGGAAAATCTCTCAGTAAAGAGAGACAGTAATAGGTAAGTGGAAGAACTGAAAGGAGGTGCGCGCACTTAAGAGGTTCTATTTTAACACGCGCTCAAAAGAAGGAATGAGAAACATCGTTCCTTGCACAAACCATCGGCATGATTTCGGACGGCTCAACCGAAATTGTGACAGGGTTTGCAAGAGGGGGATTGTGTTGCGAGCCGTTTTAAAACGGCTGAACTAACGAAATGGCTAAACAGTAATGAAGGAGCTCAAGATGAAACGACTTATCGTTTTGCTTGCAACATTACTTCTTTCTTTTGGGCTAGTCTATGGCGCCAACGTCGTGGAAATCAAGTCCAGCTTCGGTGATACCATCCGTTACGGTGTTGGCGGCAGCTTGGATGTTTGGTTGACCAACGACGCGCAAGTCGGTGGCTTCCAGTTCCCGATGATCATCACGGGCGCCGGTGGAGTCACATGGACCTACAACACTCAGGTCGACAACGCCTGGGGTACCAACAAGTACATCACCAATAACCCGGCTGGACGTCTTGTTCCCGTGGCCGCCAATTTTGACGGTACCGGTGGCATTCTGGTTGTCGAAAACGGCGGCATGGTCGGTTTCGGCGCCGGTGTCGGCGCCAGCGGTCAGGGTATGGCTGTTGGTGGTCCCACGTGGGAAGTGAGCGAACACTTAACGGTCACTGCCCCTGATGAAGAGTTCCATTCGCTCTGCGTGGACATCAATGGTTCGGTCGGTGCGCTTGGTTATACCTTCTCCGACTACGGTGGCACTGAATTGGTTGTTGAATTCCAAGGCAGCAGCCCCTCCGGCGTGTGGTGCTGGCCGACTGGCCCCGCCCGGAATTTCTGCCCCGAGATCACGGGCGGCCCGACTGCCATAACCGGCCCGCATTGCGGCGTGGCTACTGGCGCCTATACTGCTCATGATGACGATGTTCCGGCGGATGCGATAGAATGGTCATATGAGATCATCTCTGGCGCCGGCACCGTCACGCTGGCCCCCGCTAACACTACTTGCGGGTTGACCTATGATTTCGGCGCTGGCGAAATGGCAGGCGGAGTGGCCCAGGTTCTTCTGAAGGTCACGGATGCTTTCCATGCTGGTCAGGTTTGCGATCAGATCACGGTCATGGTTAACGCGACCGACGTGGCCCCGACCATCGCCTGTGGCGTGGCTTCGCACACCATCCCGGTCAACCAAGTGTTCACGAAGGCCGACATCGTCGGTGGCGACGTGGACGTTTGCGATGATCTGGTTTTCAGCACGGCCGGCCCCGGCGTGGTAGACCCGGCTACTGGCGTCTACTCCTGGACCCCGACCGACTCTGATGAAGGCACCTACACCATCGTCGTGGAAGTCACCGACGGTTCTTTGACCGCCGAGTGCAGCTTCACGGTGAATGTGGTTTCCTTCACCGGTTTGCAGGTTGTAATCGAGAAGACTCACGGCACTTTGCAGGGTCATTATGAGACGGTCGAAGTCAGTTTTGGTAAGGCTACCAATGACGTCGGCGGTTTCGACCTTCTGATCGGCTATGATGCGTCCGGTTTGAACTTCACCGGCGCCGAGCTGGCTCAGGATCTGAAGGACTGCGGCTGGGAGTATTTCACGTATCGGTATAACTGGAACGGCAACTGCGGCAACGGCTGTCCCTCCGGACTGCTTCGCCTCGTCGGTCTGGCCGAGACCAACAATGGTCCCATCAGTCCCGATGACGTTTGTCTGGGCGACCTCCAGGATAAGGGTATCGCTACCCTGACCTTCTTCGTCTCCAATGACCGTACCCTGGAATGCCAGTACCTGCCTATCCGGTTCTACTGGATGGATTGCACCGATAACACCATGTCGGATCTGACTGGTGACACCCTGTACATGGGCCGCAATATCTACAATTTCGACGACAACCCGCTGGATCCTACCCAAGCCATCAACTACGGCCTCACGGTCAATGAAGATGGTATTTTCTGGCCCGGATACTATGGTTGGGCGGTCGAGTGCTGGCCCGGACAGGAAGTGGATATCAAGCAGTACCCGCTGGTTTATCTTGACTTCATCGATGGCGGTATCGATGTTATCTGCGCTGATAGTATCGACGCCCGCGGTGATATCAACCTCAACGGTCTTGCCAACGAAATTGCCGACGCTGTGATGTTCACCAACTACTTCATCCAGGGTCTGTCTGCGTTTGGTGCTACCGCTGAAGGTTCGATCGCTGCTTCCGACGTCAACGCTGATGGTCTCAGCCTGTCGGTTGCCGATCTCGTGTACTTGATTCGTGTCATCGTCGGCGATGCTCTCCCGTATGCCAAGCCGGCTCCGGGCAGCAGCTTTGCCGTGACCACCCAGGTTCTGAATGGCCAAATGGCCGTTAATTACGACGCCACCAGCGAAGTCGGCGCCGTCCTGTTGACCTTCAGCGGTCCGGTCGGCACCCCGATTCTCGGCAATGGCGCCCAGAACATGGACGTGGTTTATAGCGACACGAAGGTCCTGGTTTACAACATCGGCAACAACGCCATCGCCGCCGGCGCCAACGAACTGCTGACCGTTCCGGTCGAAGGTTCCGTTGAGCTGGTGAGCATCGAAGTTGCCGACTTCTACGGTGGTGCCATGGAGACCACGACTCGGACTCTGCCGAGTGAATTCGCCGTAAGCCAGAACTATCCTAACCCGTTCAACCCGACCACCACTATCGCCCTCAGTCTGCCCACTGCCTCCAAGTGGAATCTGGCGATCTACAACGTGGCCGGTCAGCTGGTTAAGGATTTCAACGGCAATGACGCGGCTGGCAACATTTCGATCGTGTGGGATGGTACTGACAACAACGGTTCGACCGTTGCTTCCGGTATCTACTTCTACAAGATGGTTGCCTCCAACTTCTCGGCCACCAAGAAAATGGTGCTGATGAAGTAATTGCTTCATAACCGTGTGGTAAGGGTCTGAAAAGACCCTTACCACATTAATTAAATCTACGACTTGGATGTCGGACACAGCTACAGGAGGTTTAGTATAGACAGTCTCTAATGCAAGTTGTCGTGTGAAAGAAGAAAAAGGACTGCGGACATGCCCGGTATTAAGCTGAAATCATTACAGGAAAAGAGCTTACGGGCGTTTATTATTTATGGGACTCCCTCACCCATTCATTATACCGGCGCGAGTCTGCCGGATTGTGCAGGTTTTTGCATAAACAAGTCCCATTTCCCGCCTCATAGGTTTCTCACCGAATGGTTCAACGGGTCGCGACCAACAGCCAGGAGAGGAAAGCTTATCGCGTAAGGCCTAATGTTTTTGGCGTAACTGTCTGTTTGGTAAAGAAATGGGGGCTATGGAAAAGGCCGTGATGAGCTTGGATTGGACTGTCGGTGGAAACAACCTTCGCCAGGATAAGGAAATTCGACCATATGAGCTTCAAACCGGCCAGGTTGGTAGGGTGTTTGCTCATATACCCTGTGGGCGGTTTTGGCTCATTTTGATGGATATGGAATGAGGAAATTACTACTAGTCATATTTGTTGTCATGTTCGCGGCGGCCGGACGAGTGGCCGCCCAACCTGACCCCTACGGAACGGCGGATACCGTTTCCATCGACCGACTGACTGTCGGCGCCGGAAACGAATTCACCGTCCACGTTAACCTCTGGAACGACGAGGTCTTAGGGGCGGTTACCATTCCTTTGGTCTATCCCATAGAAAAGCTTGAATTCAAGGAATTGTCTTTTGCCGGTTCACGGCTGGAATATATTTCCACAAAACCGGTTACGATCGATCAAAGCAAGGGGACGATCCTGGTCGGCGCCGTGGTCATCATGGAAGAGTATCTCCAACCCGGCCAGGGATCGTTGTTCTCGGTAAAATTCCGACTGAAGGAGACGGTTGCCCCCGAAGAAGTGGCTGTTATCGATTCCGCGATGATTCCCCCCGTGGCCGAATTGATTCTGGCGTATTATGAGGGGACTACATTCACCCCGATTTTTAGCCGCGGTGAAATCACCTCCGGGTCTGAGAATCGTCCCCCTGTTTTCGCGCCGATCCCGGAACTCTATGTAGCCGAAGGTGAATCCCTGTTTGTCGACGTCCGTGCCACCGATGCCGACGAGGACTCGATCACGCTGGCCGATCCGGTTCATCCGATAAATTCCCGGTTCGAGGATCATGGCGACGGCACCGGCCGGTTCGTCTGGCGGCCCGATTTCGTCGGCCCGCAATCATCCGACCGCAGTCCCTTCTCTTTCACGTTCTGGGCCTCCGATGGAAAGGGATCCAATACCCTGCGGGTGAAAGTAAACGTCATCAATGTCAATCGACCGCCGCAAATTATCGCCCCGACGACCGTTGAGGCCGAAGCGGGCGATTCGGTGGGGATTCAGGTTTCGGCGCAAGACCCCGATTTTAACCCGATCCAGTGGCAGGTCACCGGCCTGCCCGCGGCGGCGAACTTCAATTTCGACAACCCCGGACTGATCAGCTGGAAAAGCGCCTTTGCCGATTCCGGCCAATATCAGGCGACGTTGATCGCCACCGACGCGTTCGGGGGGGCCGACACGACCTCTCTTACCATCACCATGAAACCGGTGACGCTGTTCAGCCTGCGGGTCGATACCTTGACGAGTTTCGTCGGTCAAGTCGTCACGTTCAACGTGTCGATGAAGAACCGTTTTGATATAAAGGAGTTCAGGCTCCTGATCCATCTGGATCCGAGCGTATTGACGGTCCTGGCGGTCACGCTGGACGGAACCCGGGCCGAAGATTTCGATTATCTCAATCATCAGGTCGACTATAACGGCGTCTATGGCGATTTGCGCATCGCCAGCCGGGCCGGATACGCCGATCCTATACCCGTTGGCGATGGACCGATCTGCAGGGTGACCGTCCAGGTGAGTTCCGACGTCAACTATGTCGGCAACGAAATATCGTTGCGCTTTGTCAACCATTTCGTGGCCGATAATGTACTGATCATGACCCTCGGGCAGACGGTGATATCGAGCGGCATCAACTTTTTCGACGGGTATATCATGATCGGTCAAATCGGCAACAGGCTTCTGGGCGATATCAACCTGAATGGGGTGGCCTATGAAATCGCCGACGCGGTCTATTTCACCAATTTCTTCATCAGCCCCGGCCTGTATCCGATCGACGGCCAGCGTCTGATCAACTCGGATGTCAATCAGGATGGATTCGCGCCCTCGATCGCCGATCTGGTCATGTTGATCAAGATTGTTGCCGGTCAGGTACCCAGACCCGGCGACAAGCCGGTTGTTCCCGGCCCACAAGCTTTGGCCAGTCTCGATCTTATCCGCGCTGCCGACGGTTTGTATCTGGCGATCGATGCCCCGGTGACCGTGGGCGGTCTCTATGTTGAATTGGCCGGGTCCGATGTCGACCAGATAGAATCGGCCAACCTGACCGAGATGGAACTGGTCTCGGCCGGCAGTGATGGGTGTTGGCGCGGCCTGATGTTCAGTTATGATGGCAATACCATTCCTTCCGGCGGCGGTTCGGTCATCCGGCTTTCATCCCGGCCCGATCTGGCGGTCGCCCTGGTGAAGGCGGAAGTTTCCGATGCCGACGGAAGAGTGCTGAATATAGATAAGAAACCCGGCGGTGAGACGCTGCCCACCGCGTTTGAGTTGTTCCAGAACTATCCCAACCCGTTCAACCCGACGACCAGCATCCGGTTCGATCTGGCGGCTCCGTCGCGGGTGACCCTGGCGATCTATAATATCCTGGGGCAGGAAGTGATTCGGTTGGCCGACGGCGATTTCCCGGCTGGCAGCCATGCCGTGGTGTGGGATGGTCGGGGCGGTGACGGCCGGACGGTGGCCTCCGGGATATACATATACCGCATCTCGGCGGGTGGAAATACCGCCTGCCGACGGATGGCGCTGGTTAAATAAATGAAAATGAGTCTATGGTGGATAGAGGTTTGCCTATGAGGCGCATCGTAGTCCCCCTGGTGGCCGGCCTGATAGTAATCTTGACGACAGGTACGGCTTTGGGGCAGGTCTCTCCGACCGAGTATTTGGGTTTTAAGGATACGGTCAGGGCTCTGCCCGGCGACACCTTCAGTATTCCAATCTGGGTCGATAATGATTCGACTATTACGGCCATCACGATGAATTTCACTTTCAACCCGGCCATGATTCATCCGCAGCTGATGTATGATCAGGCGTATGACGCGTTGGGTGATGCTGCACCCGATTCATCGGAATGGGCGGGCAACGGCGACACAGGGTTATGGTATATCCAGGTGACACTGTCGGCGGCCGCGGCGGCAACCTGGGACGCGGCCAAGAGTGCCCCCCTGGTGCCGTATAAGTTGAAGGCGACTCACGGCACGGCGGATACCGCTCGATTCCTTCTGCTTCCGCCGCTGGACTCGATCTCGGAATATATTCCCAAAGGTTCCGCGATGAGGGTGGCATACCTGAAATTCAAGGTCGACAGTAATGCCGTAGTCGGGACATCCAGCGTCCTCCACGTGTTTGAGGAAATTACCGCCGAGAAACAGATGTCGGAATTTTCGGAGGAGTGGTATATCAATGGTGTCAGGTCCGACGTGAGCGTCAAACCGACGCTTTACAACAGCATATTCATCGTCGGTGAG
>JAQVRW010000040.1 GCA_028700875.1 Candidatus Zixiibacteriota bacterium
CGAATAGACGTACAGGTACATCCAGTTGAAGGCCGTGCCGGGATCGCGGTAGGAATACTGCGGCTGGGAGTTTATCCCCTTGAATCCTTCGAAAAAACCGCAAAAGGCCATAATCAAAAACGAGACGATAATGACGACGGCGTACCATTTGCCGGGTTGACGGCGGATCAATTTGATCGACGATATTTTCATCAGGTTCAGCGCCCCCAGCCAGATGGCGAACGCGCTGATGATGCCGAACCAGTCGCCGAATAACCGTTGGAAATCGCTGAAGGGCCGATGGGGAATAAAATAGACGAGGGCGAAGACGATGCCCACGGTGAAGGTTATGGCCAGAGGAATTTCACGTTTCATATCACATGTACACCGATCTTACACCGAAAACAACCAGGCCACGGGGATTCCGAACATCTCCAGAATAATCCCAACGATAATGGCGATCAGAAATAATGCCTTGCCGAAATCCTGTCCCTTGAGCGATCCCAACAGCTTCGGCTCCCGCGACAGATATGCCGAGGCCGCAAAAAGCTCCTCCCCGATCAGCGTGTAGTCGCAGGCGGCCACGAAAAACGGCAACTGCGCCGGTTGGGCGGTGCCGGCGATCTGGATAGCCCCGATGCTGTTGCCGGTCTCGGCCATGATCAACGCCTCGGCAAAGAACGCTCCGATCAAAAAAATCGTCCCCGGTTTTTCCCGTACGAAGAGGCCGTCGACAGCCGCGGCATACCCGAACTGGTCATCGGTCAGATACCGCACCTGGTCGTCCATGTACGCGTCGGGCCGACCGGCTTTGCCGTACGCTTCCCGCACCGTCTCTTTGGCCGTCACCATGACCATCGAACGGTTGACGGGCACGTCGATCCGCGTGTTGTTTTGCGCCGCGATATGGGCCACCCGCCCCAGAATGGCCATACTGGCCAGGGTCTGGACGTCGTCCATGTCATGAATACCGGGAACATAGTAAATCGTCTTGCCCATCTCGGTCGCCCGCCCCACGGCGTTTTCGACCTCTTCGATACCGGCGATCTTCCGGATATAAAATGTTTTGCCCGATTTGGCCGCCATGATGTAATAGATGGTCGCGCCGCAAATCAGAAGAATCCCGATCAGGATGTTCAATCGGCCGGTGTTGAACCATTGCGCGGTCGACGATATCGGCCCGATCGTCTCCGATTCCCTGACCGTCCGCCAAACATACTCGTTTCCCGTCTGTTCGAAATTGACCGCCGCGATTTTATAGTAGAAGCTTTGACCCATCGGGGCCTGATTATCGACGAACGTGCTTTCCCCGCGCGCGGCGTTCCCCAACTCGGTGAATTCGCCGTCGGCCGCATCGCTTCTCAGAATCAAATATTCCCTGACCAGCCCGCCCTCGCGATCATCGGCCGACAGCGACCAGGTAATACTGATCGCGCCTCCGGCGTCGTTGTCAAGGTCTCGGGCAACGACATTCCCGGCCGGGCCGGGGGTCAGCGAATCGGTGAAGGTTGAATCGGGTATTGGAAGAGCGGCGGTTGCGGCGGTCGATGGCTGTCCGGAGAAAACGGCGCCCGTGGCTTCCGTTTGCGGTGAAAAAGGTAGTATAGTCAGGTAAGATACCAGGGCAGCCACAATCAGGTTGCGCGGCCGGAATATCATATCTGTCCCGTGCTGTTGCTTACCGTCGATCGTCGTTGGTTTGTAACGACTTGGGGGCGATACGCTACTTTCAAGACGTTTCCTTTTACCCGCCCGTTCCATCGGTTGAGAGTTTCCATTGTCTGACCGGCGGTGACGAGGACAGACATAACTATTGGAATCTAAACCCGACGGCCGGGCAAGTCAAGCGATTAATGCCTTCGCACGAGAGACGACGCCCTGCCGCCATCGGAGGCAAAACAGAGAGGAAAAGACTCGAATTTCCACGAAATCACACGCATGGCGGGAGACGAATGCGGCTGGATGGAAACGCCGGGCCGATTCGGTCAGGGCGCCGGAACCGACTGCGACTCCGGTTTGAGAAGCACCCACAGAGTATAAATTCCGAGCGCTGTGCCTAACGGGAAATTGGTGAGATTCAGGATGCCGACGATAAGCACGACTATCCTGGCCCAGCTTTTCTTGGCCAACAAGCCCCAGCCCCCGATGATTCCCGGCAGGCCGGCCACGACCGCGATAATTCCGATGATCATGGCTATAAACGTCAACAAGCCGGGCACCGAAAGATGCCCCCCCTCTATCGCCACGTACCCCGAATGTCCTATACCGGTGGCGGCCAGGCCCAAAAATCCCAGAACGGCGATGCCTATGAATCCGAATATCAGCAACATCACCCCGTTTATGATATGGAGAACCCCCAAGATGCGTATATGCTGTTCCATCGCCCCACCCTCCTATGCGAGTGTTCGGCGGCGTATCGGGCCGCCTCGAGTCATCTATCGTATACCTGTTCTACGGCCTGTCGGCCGCGATGTTTCGCCCGGTTGCGTCAATTCCGACGGCCGGGTGCGGTCCCTCCGAAACAAAAAAGCCCGCCTTTGGCGGGCTTTTTACTCCCGTAGGGGAAAAAGTTTACGGAACCAGGACTTTCTCCAGCCGGTCGGCGATATAGTCCACTTCGCTGTCATTAATGATCAGCGGCGGGCTGATCCGGATCGTGTGATGATGGCTGTCGTTGGCCAGCAGGTCCAGGTCGAGCAGTTTGCGACAGAACACCATGGCGTCGCCCGACTTCACCTCGATCCCGATGAACAAGCCCTTTCCCCGGACTTCTTTGACGAACGGCGACCGGGCCGCGATTTTATCGATCTTATCCTTCAGGATTTTGCCCATCGCCGCCGAACGTTCCGGCAGCTTTTCCTTTTCGATGACGTCTATTGCAGCCAACCCGCAGGCACAGGCAAACGGGTAACCACCGAAGGTCGAACCATCCGAGCCGGGCTTGAAGGTCATATCCATCAGTTCGCGGTTGGTCACCATGACCGACACCGGGGCCAAACCGCCCGCGATCGCCTTACCCAAAACGACGGCGTCGGGAATCACGTTTTCATGCTGGAAACAGAACATCTTGCCGGTCCGGCCCATGCCCACCTGGATCTCATCGGCCACCAGCAAAAGCTCATGCTGGTCGCACAATTCGCGCAACCCCTTCAGGAAGCCTGCCGGCGGCTGATACATTCCGCCCTCGCCCTGCATCGGCTCCACCAGGATACCGCACGTATTGGGGGTGATGGCTTTCTTGACCGCCTCAATGTCGCCGAACGGGACCGAGACATAGCCCGGCGTCAATGGCCCGAATCCTTCTTTGTAAAGCTTTGAAGATGAGAAGGATATCACCGCAATCATGCGGCCATGGAAGTTATTGTTGAAAACGATGATCTCCTGCTTGCCGTCGGGTATGCCTTTTTGCTTGAACCCGAAATAGCGCATCAGCTTTATGGCCGTTTCCACCGATTCCACGCCGCCGTTCTTCGGCAACATCTTGTTGCCGCCGCTACCGAAACGAGGCGCCAGTTGCGGAAGCATTTCGGAAACCCGCTTACAGAACAGGGCCAACAGGTCCGTGTACACCACGTTGGAAATCACCGAAGAGTAATGTCCCTGAAGCGCTTCGACCGCAGCCGCCACGATTTTCGGGTGATGGTGACCGGCGTTGGCGGCGGAATATGCCGCCAGGCAATCCAGTATCTTTCGCCCGTCCTGGGTATAGAGCCAGGCGCCTTCCGTCTTTCGAATTACCGTGTGCAAACGGTCATAATGATGAGCGCCGAATGTTTCTTCAAAATTATAGATTTCCTGGTCGCTTAAATTAGAAAATCCCACTTTTTTGCCCGCATCGATATGTTCGATTTTGGTCTCGCGCGTTGTCATAATTACCTCCAGAAGTAAGCACGGCCGGTCACAGCCGTCGTCATTTCCGGCAGTTTATCCGCCGGAATCAGTCATCAATATACGTGTTGAGAGCGGCCCCGGCAAGTGCATTTTTTCACAAAGTCCGCGGTCTTTCCTCAAGTCTTTCTTCACTTACTGGTACGCAGGAAGGCGTATTTTCCGCAATTCCGGCCGGTTTCATACACCACGGCAAACCAATTCGCTTATCGGAGAAATAAGGCGACCGTTATTTCCCGCGGTCGGGACGATCTATCCCTAACTCCTTCTTGACCTTGATCTTGGTAACTATCAATTGAGAATGATCCAACCCCAGCAACCCGGATAGCCGATGCGCCACCTGATCCTCGTTCCCCTCAAGGCGACGGTCGGCATAAATCACATGCCAGATCATTTCCATGATCGGGATCCTTTCATCGCGAGGCAAAGTCTCCGTGATCCGGCTGCTGAAAGTATAGATATCGGTCTTTTCCCGCAATTGCCGGGAGGCCTCGTCTATTATCTCGGAAGCACCTCCCGATGGCAGATCAAAGTACTTTTCCAGCAATGCCGCGGTTCGGTCGCATTCCTCGGCCGTCAATTCAAAATCGGCCTGACCGATATGCAAGAGCAACGCCGCCGCCGCTACCCGAAAATCCGGAATCGATGACTCCTTTTTGGAAACCCGCTCGATCCTGCCGCCGAAAAAACGCGCGAATATTCTCCTCATGCACGAACCCCGACTTTCATTCCGCTCCACAGGCCGTCTTCACAATCATGCCGTCTTGTGTTCCTCAAGATACGTGCCCCCGAGACGATTGTCACGGCCATTATTCGTATACCACCGCGGGAAAATTGATTTGTATCGTCCGATCGCCGGTCTTTCAACCATTCCTCCTCCGATAAATTCGCGGCCATATCGTTTCGGAGAGAAAGACTTGCCTTAGGCCGCCGGTTCGTTTATACTGCCGACAAAACAGATGAAAAGGTTGCGCGAACATGTCGCCAAGATCGACGTCCGGTCGATGATGCCTCGGTCAGGCGCGGGATCGGGCCGGCGGCGGGGATGATCGAACAATGAGCTTGCTCCAGCTGACAACCTATATCGCGGCCGTTTTCTTCCTCGTCGTCGTTATCCTCAAGACGGTCAAAATCGCGCGGATGCCCGTTCACTTGCGCTGGGACCTCTATCCCATCCCGCATGAAAAAGGAAAGGCCGCCTACGGCGGCTCATATTTCGAGAACTCCTCGTGGTGGGAAAAACCCCGCCTCGTTTCGCGGGCGGGGGAGCTCAGGGAAATGGTCGTGGAGATCTTTTCTCTGCGCGGGGTGTTCCGCAACAACCGTTCTCTCTGGTGGTTTTCTTATCCCTTCCATATCGGCCTCTACTGCCTGGTGGCGCTTATCGTCTCCCTCAAGATTCCGGTCGTCCTGCACTGGACGGGAATGCCGGTTGGTGGTCAGGCGCCCGGATTTCTGTCTCTCGCGCTCCAATATGCCGCGCATGCCTTCGCGGCGGCCGGGTGGACATTGACCCTCATCGGTGGTCTTGGGCTTCTGGCCATGCGCCTGTTCAAACGGGACCTGCGCTCCTACAGCCGGCCCGGCGACTATATCAATTTGATCCTTCTGATCGCGGTGTCGGGCGCCGGGTTCATCGCCTGGGTAACCGTCGACCGCGACTCCCATCACCTGCGCGACCTCGCCCACAGCCTGATTTCATTTCTCCCCGCCCCGACAACAACGCCGGCGGCGACCGCCTGCCTGGTGTGGTTGACCGATATCCTCCTGCTCTATTTCCCGTTCACGCACATGACCCACTTTATCGGGAAATTTTTCACCTACCACAAGGTGCGCTGGGAGGACACCCCCAACCGCCCCGGCAGCCTTATAGAAAAGAAAATCCAACAGGCGGCCGATAACCCCGTCGGTTGGTCGGCCCCGCATATCGATCCGCTTTCAACCTGGACGGAAGCCTCCGGCGGCGGGAAAGTGCCCGATGGCGAAAAGTAAACCAACCATAAACGATTTCCGGAAACGCGCGGGACAGCTGGTCGACATCGACGACATGCATCCCCTTCCCCTGCCGCCGCCGTTTGACAAGCCCGGCAGCGAACCGCAAATAAAACCCCTGCCGGAAGACGGCCGACGAAAGATTGAAACCGACCTCGATGGCGTTTCCGCCGTTCGTTTTGCCCGGCCGGAAACGGTCGATCAAAAACGCGAGTTGGTTGGAAAATTCTTCTCCGGCCTGGCAAAACTGTTCGACCCTCGATCGAATTGGACGTTTTTGGAACCCTTGTTCCTGACCATGGAATACTGCGTCCGCTGCCAGACCTGCTCGGCCGCCTGCCCCATCTTCATCGAATCCGGAAAGCAGGAAATCTATCGCCCCTCCTTCCGCGCCGAAATCCTCCGTCGCCTTTACCGGAAGTATGTCAAACGCGGCCGCACGCTTCCGGACAATCTGACGGAAAAGGAAATCGATGCCGCCTGGACGATGATCGCCCGGCTGATGGAATCGAGTTATCGCTGCACCATCTGCCGCCGATGCGCCCAGGCTTGCCCTATCGGGGCGGACAACGGTCTGGTCACCCGCGAATTGCGCAAGATTTTCAGCCAGGAGATGGGCATCGCCCCCCGGGCGCTTCATCAGGACGGCTCCGTTCAACAACTCGAAATCGGATCGTCGACCGGGATGCCGCCCGCCGCTTTCCGCGACAACGTTTCCTTCCTCGAAGATGAAGTTGCCGACCGCACCGGGATGCAATTCCATTGGCCGATTGACAAACAGGGGGCGGAAATCCTTCTCATCCACAACGCCGGCGAATATTTGGCCTGGCCGGAAAACCCGATGGCCTTCGCCATCATACTGGAAAAGGCGGGAATCGACTACACCTTATCCAGCGAATTGGCCGCCTACGATGCGGTCAATTACGGCGTCTGGTATGATGACATCCAATTCGCCAGGGTGGCCGTTCGGCATGCCGAAATCGCCCGGAGACTGGGCGTCAAAAAGATCGTCATCGGCGAATGCGGCCACGCCCACAAGGCCCTGATGGTCATCGCCGACCGCATCCTGACCGGCGATCTGAATATCCCGAGGGAAAGTTATCTGACCCTGCTCCGGGATATCGTTCTAAGCAGCCGTCTGCCGTTGGACCCGTCCCGCAACGACGACATCACCGTCACCCTGCACGACCCCTGCAACATGGTCCGCCTGATGGGCATCGTGCAACCGCAACGGGAAATCCTGAAGGCGGTCTGCAACAACTTCCGGGAAATGACCCCGCACGGCGTGGACAATTTCTGCTGCGGCGGCGGCAGCGGGTTCGCCATCATGCAGGACGGCAACTTCCCCGACTGGCGGCATGTCGTCTCCAGCCGGGCGAAGATGCGGCAGATTCTGAATGTCTTCCAGGATATTATCGGACCCGAACACAAAAAATATGTTTGCGCCCCATGTTCCAACTGCAAAGGCGCCATCCGCGATATGTTTGCCGCCTATCGCCTTTTCGAAACCTCCAACATCCTCTATGGCGGACTGGTGGAACTGATCGTCAACGCCATGACCGACATCGAGAAACCGTTCATCGACTGGCAGTGGCATTAGACCGGGCACGCCTCCTGCCACCGCCCTGCCCCCTCCACTCCGCGACAAGAGGGATCAACCAAATCAACACGTTCCCTGTCCTCTATTCAATCGGCAGGACGACATTTTCCAGGGCCATGGCCCATATACACGGGGCCGAGTTCCCGGCGTGTGATAAACGCTTGACAGAAAAACGGCTTCTCATTACCATAATATTGCAGTTTCAAAGGGTGCATCATCGATCTGACAGGCTTGGCAGGCGACGGGGTTCCGATGAGCGAACATATATCGTTCCCTATCAATAGAGGCATTCGCGGATCCGCTAGGAGAATGCCGGTTTTCCCACGTTCTACGAATCTCGAAAGGAGGTGAGCCTGTGAGATTTATCGAGAAGCGTCAGGACAACAAACTGAACAATTGCCCGTTCCTGTGCAAAAAGATGTATTACATTCTCCCGCCTTGGTGATCGGGTAACTGACTTCAAAGGCGCATCCGGCCGATGCCTGGTGCGCCTTAAAATTATTGCCTTCGGTTGTTTCCAATCGTCACTCCGCACCGATGGACCGAATTTCCGACTCCCCCAACCGCACCACCCCGGCATTCGCCACGCCCCGTTTCACCGCAATATTTGCTTGACATGCCCGGAATATCACTCTACAATCCTCTTAGGCATCCATAATGGGTAGTAAACAACATCGACAGTCGCACTGGAAGCAACTCCCGATGGGAAAGAATGGACTTCTATGCTTTCTGCAATCCGGCAATTTCTCATGAATGGCAGGGAGCGCCGCCATATATCCACACCCATGCAAGGAGGAGGTGAGTCTATGAGATTTATCGAGAAACGGCAGACCGGCAGACTGAACCACTGTCCGTGGAAGTGCTACCGGTTTTTCTACATCATGCCGGTCTCCTGATCGAATGACAAATCCCGGGCGCATCCGAACTATACGGATGCGCCCGGGGGAAATCAGTCGGTTTCCCCGTACCCGAGCTATCCGAACAAACCGCTTGACAGATCGACGGTCTTGCCGGATATTAAGCATGACAACTGGTTCACGTTAAAATTAATCGCAACGTGGTTTCTGCACCACTGTAGTTTGAGGCGACATGCCGATAGGAACCGCCGTTTTCACTTTTCCCCGAACGGGCAGCCATAACCCGTTCCCATATCAAAGCACTCCTCAAACCCGGATATACGGGGAGTTTACACCAGGCAAATCGCATTCGGCCGTCATTCTTGCAGGCGGCCGTTTTCTTCGCGGGGGATGTTATATAGCAACTACCGACAATAACCTTACAAAAGACGTGAAAGGGGGTGCCTGACCAACGGGCCTCATCGGGAAGATGCAACCGTGGTGTACTGGCAGTATCGGATACCCACAGTCGTTCCCCGTGGCCTGAATTGATAACGCAGCAGTCCTTCTGCCGATCGTCGAGATCGGCCGGAAGGACAGATCGTACCACGCCATACGCAACAAATATCGAAAAGGCGCCCACCTTCCGCGGACGCCTTTTTGTATAGGTCTGAATCCGGCACAATCGTCAGGGATTTTTTTTGCGACTCGTCTTTTTCAAGATGCTCGATGTTGATCGGCCCCGAAGCAATCCTATCCGTCGGACTTTGCCGCCGTATGAGACAACAAACTCGGCCCCGACAATCTCATTCAATTTATAATCCGCACCTTTGACCAAAACGCCCGGACGCACCTGCCCGATCAGCCGCTGAGGCGTTTCCTCGGAAAAATAGACGACATAATCCACACATGCCAGCGCCGACAACACCCCGGCCCTGTCCGCCTGATGGTTGATCGGTCGATTCGGCCCCTTGATCTTCCTGACCGACGCGTCCGTGTTCAAGCCGATGATCAACACATCCCCGAACTCCTTCGCCCTGGTCAAATAGCTGACATGCCCCATATGGATGATATCGAAGACGCCGTTGGTGAAGACGATTTTCTTCCCTCTCCGCCGGAGACGATCACACAACGCGGCGACTTTCGTCCGCGGAACCAGCTTCGACCGAAGCCCGGTCACTTCCCCCCCCCGTAGGTCTTGATAAACGCCTCCCGCAAGGCCGGCTTGGCGATCGTGGCCGTCCCGACCTCCCCGACCACCACCCCCGCCGCCTGGTTGGAGATGACCGTCGCTTCTTCGAGGGTCGCCCCGGCCGCCACCGCCGAGACAAACGAGGCGATAACCGTATCCCCCGCCCCGGTGACATCAAAGACTTTCCGGGCCACGGTTGGTATCAACTTAACCACGCCGTCGGCGGTGAAAAGCGCCATCCCCTTCTCCCCACGTGTGATCAAAATCGACCGTGCTTCCAGGCGTTCCAGAAGCCCCCGACCGACGGTGAACAGCGACTCCTCGTCCACAATCCGCAGCCCATATGCGAATCCCGCCTCATGATGGTTTGGCGTAATCACCGAGACTTTTTTGTACCGGGGGAAATTCGTGTCTTTGGGATCGACCGCGATAAAAATATCGTTTTTCAGGCAGAACGCGATCAGCTTTTCCAGCAAGCCGACCGTTATCACCCCCTTGCCGTAATCGGAGATGATCAGCCCCTTGAGCGATTTCGCCCGCCCGGCCAGGATAGCCATAATCTGATCTTCCAGTTCGGGATCGATATCCCGCTTGACCTCACGGTCGGCCCGGACTACCTGCTGATTGTGGGCTATTATGCGGGTCTTGACGGTGGTCGGCCGCTGCGGGTCCGTGATGACCCCGGCGGTGTCGATTCCCTTCTCTTTCAACAGCCAGTCGAATATGGCGGCATAGTTGTCGTTGCCTACTACTCCGATCAGAAGCGGCTTGTCGGCCAGACCGAGAATATTGCCGGCCACGTTGGCCGCCCCGCCGGGCGTCGAGGACTCCCCGGTCAGGCTGACCACCGGCACGGGCGCCTCCGGCGAAATCCGGTCCACCGCCCCCCACAGGTACTCGTCCAGCATGAGGTCGCCGACGACGGCTATTTCATGCCCCCCGAGGTTGTCGATTATGGCCAGCCCCCGTTCTTCGCTGACCGTCATTCAACCATCCTTCCCGATTTTGGTTGACTTGGTAGGTCAATATATTACCTTGGCGGCAAATGGCAAGCAATAAGACATTACCGCTCATGGCGGCAGCGTCCCGCGCAGGGACGGGAAATCAAAGCGGAGGATCGATGAAACCGGAGCAACGGATCAATATCGAACTGGACGGCCAGGCTGCCGAAGGCACCTACTCGAACCTGGCGCTGATCGCCCACTCACCCTCGGAAATCATCATCGATTTCGCCCGTATCATGCCGGGGATGCAAAAAGGGAAAGTCTTCGCTCGTATCATCATGACTCCGGCCCACGCGAAGATGCTCCTGGGCGCGCTCGATGAAAACATCAAGAAGTTCGAGAACCAGTACGGAACGATCAAGATGCACGGCAAGGAAGCCAAAAATATCGGTTTCGCCGCTTCCAGCGGCGAGGAAACCTGATCCCGACCGGCGATTCGATATGAGGTTGTTCCGTATGTCATTTCGCCCCGTTTCGTCAGGTCTTGCCGACGCGAAGCTTGTAGGTCAGGCGCCTTGGCGCCTGACATTTGGGTCCGATGTTTGCCCCCCCCCCCCTATCCCCCTTGTCGGACAATCTCGATGTGACCGGCGGGAGCGTCCCAACAGGGCGATTTACCTTTGAACGATGGTTGGAATTATGGGTTGGATTTCCGCAAACGCACGCAACGTCAGTGTTTGCCCCTTCTGCAAGGAGTTGATTCCGAAAGGGGCATTGCGATGCAGTCATTGCCAGTCGTTTATCCATATCCCCGGCCATCATAGAAAACGCCCGTTTCTGTTCGGCAACTTCATGCTCGGTGTTTATGTCGCGACCGCCTTCTGGCTCTACCTCTTCCTCTCCGCCTTCAAGAAATAACCTCCCGCAACCGTACCTTTGAAAATGGGGTACCCCACCCATCGGGTGGGTTTACTTGGTTCTGCCTGAGACGTTTCCCTGTTTCAAACGTATGGAGAGATCAGTCGGAATGACCGGCGGTTTCCGCGAATTTATCATAATACTTCAATATCCGGTCGGTCGTCCCCATGCCCCCGAAGAACGTATCGCCGCTGCCGTTAATTCCGTTGAAGGTGGAAAGAATATACTCCACGTCATCCCGTTTGATCCCATACATGAGGAAATAGGCGGCGTCAAGCTGGGCCATGAGGTCGGCCCGTTCTTCGGGGTTCCATTTATGGACCGGCGGGTCAAACCCGGCCGCTTCAGCCAGCGGTATCATGTCATTGCTGGTGCAGCTCAGTTTCAACACCCGGTCGGATACCCATTTTTCGAGAGTAGTTCGTTTTTCCCACGGGCATCGCGCGGTATAATAATCGGGGGCGAATACGGGAAGTTGTTCCACAATGAAGAAATTTAAATGAAGGCCTCCGACCTTTTGACGAGCAACGAAATCAAATGGAATGCTATTGAGATTCGCCAACAAGCAACTTCTAGCCCGAACGGAGATAGGTTTGTCATGCAACATCAATGGCGCTGAATTCAAAACGCCAGCAAAAGGGATAAATGCGGAAATCATTGTCCGTTGATTTGTGGAGCTGGTTACGTCCTTATATGCGACAAAACCGTCTGCCTCGGCGCTCTCCAACAATTTCCTCACTTCGTCGGCATGAATCCACCACCGGGGGTCAACGACAAATTCGGGGTTTTGATGCTGAACTTGGCTCGTATCGGCCGTTTGTCCCTGGCGCATCCAGTTTTCTTCGGTTACAACTACACTGGCTGCGCGGTGGTCATACATCTGGATCATCTTGGCTTCGTATAACGGCAAGAACCGCGCTTTCCCTTTCTTCCAGCATGATCCGTCCCGTTTGAAACCCTCCACCTTCAGCTTGTCAGCCGTGTGAAATAATTCGGCATCGTTGGTTTGATCGAACATCCGGAGAAACTTGATACCCCACGGATTACCGCCTTCTTTGCGAGTATTGTCAACAAGTACTGGCACACGACGGTAGATCGCCTTGGTCAGTTCGGCATCGCGCTTTGATCTGAATATCGGGCAGGTGAGGGTGTTTGGGTTAAACAGCTTGAAATCTGCCGGAGTCAAGGCGATGTGGCGATTCTTATCCTCCAAATCTGCCATCGTATGAGCAAAAAAAACAAAATCGGATGAAACGGCTTTTGTATCCTTGCCGCCAAAAAGCAGAATAGTGATCTTGAAAGAACGATGAACATCAGGAAATATCGGAGCTTTGTTTTCAAAATCGTATATGGCGATGAGGCGTTTCTCGGAGACTAACCCACCGAAAAACTCCTTCGTCGTGTGATCGGTGGCGATTCCCGACGGCACCAGCAAACCGACCCGGCCATGTGAAGCCACGATCGAATAGGCCAGTTCGGCAAAGACGGCATAGGTATTAATATCCCCCTGTCCGGTCAGCGGGAATCGTTCACAGGTGCGGACATGCTCGAGCGTTTTTTCGGCCGAATCCTTTGCTTGCTTATATAACCGGTACAACTCCGGGTTTTCTTTCTCTAATTCTTCAATATAGCGGCGGCGCGTGGCCGCGCTGACAGCGGTGGCAATGTGCGGCGCGGAGGATTCAAAAAACTCCC
>JAQVRW010000041.1 GCA_028700875.1 Candidatus Zixiibacteriota bacterium
AGCCCGGTCTTCGAAGAGATTTATCAGATCACCCGTCGCCACGACCAGCAACAGGTGACCGAGGAGTGGTTGGCCGAGATCACCGACCCGTTCGCCCTGGCGATCTGGTTCATGGACGTGGGGGACATCCAGCCGCTCTATCGGGACAACACCCATACTGTGGTCCGGGGCCATACCCTCCGGCTATATTTGCATGTGAAATCGCGGGACGAGGCCGTGTTGATCCGGGACTGGCTGGACCGGGAGTGGGGGATCGATTTAAATGCCAATACGTGGCGGCAGACGCGGAGCGGACACGACTACCACGCACTATCCCGATCCGTCCCCACCGTGGTCCGGGAGTTCGTCGCCCTGGTCGAGCCTCATGTTATCCCGGCGATGCGCCACAAAATCGCCTGCGTCCGCTGAGGGGCCGTAGGCCTCGTTCCCCCACCCGGGGGTGTGGAAGGGTGGCCGAGAATGAGATCGGTCGCCAGAACGCGTCTATGAGGGTGCCCGGGTACACCCGGCGATCAAGTTTAGCGGGGAATACTCATTTCCTGCAATAGGCAAGAGACCCCCGGTTTTAACCGGGGGAGGAATGCCGTCACCGATCCGTTCAACAGGTTTTGTTTTAACGATATAACGATACCTTTAATATGAATTACATTCTCTATAAACATAATGCGAGGGAGAGAGTATCGATCGGTCTCAAACTATCTGCGGCCTAGCCAACGGCAGTTCTACCTGATCGATCAACTCGCATACTACTCAAAGAATCTGTACAACGTCGCGTTGTACAATGTTCGTCAGCACTACCTTGAGTGGCAGGAACAAGCAACCTACATGACCGGGATTCGGCCGGATATCACAAACAACGTCGATATCCTGGTGGGATCCTACCTTCCTTACTCCCGGAAAACCTCGTATCCGTACAAAGATATCTGCAACTATGCCCGGACAAAATCGAACGAGAATTATCCGCTCCTCCACAGTGATGTTGCTCAACAAACCATCAAGAGTGTGGAAGAGGGGTACAAATCGTATTTCGGATTGTTGTGGTCGTACCGGCGGGGAAAATTGAAAGATTGTCCTCGGCCGCCCCACTATCTGGAGAAAGACGGTCGGTACAAACTGGCGTTTCCGGCAATTCGACTCAGGTTTCGAAAGGGATATGTCACGCTCGGGGTCTCCCGTCAGTTCAAACGTCGATACGGCGTGGGAAAGAACGAACTCTCGTTCAAGATCCCGCCCCAGATCCGACCTGACCAGATCCGGGAAGTCACGATCCTGCCGATCAACAACGGACTAACCTACAAAATCGAGTTCTCCTACACGATCAAATCCACTCCTGCCCCGGTCATCCAGGACCGGTACCTTGCAATCGATCTCGGGCTCACGAATTTTGCCACGTGCGTGGAATCCGCTACCGGGACGGCCTTCATCCTCGACGGCTCGTATCTCAAATCAATCAACCGGTGGTACAACAAAGAGACCGCACGATTGCAGGCGATCAAAGCCAAACAACATCTGCCCCAGAACCTCACGCGCCGTCAGGCGCGGTTGCTCAACCGTCGCAACAACACGATCAACGAAGCCATGAACCGGTTTGCTGTCTACATCGTGCAGTATGCGATCGACCGGCAGATCGGGACGATCATCCTGCCGACGTGGGACGGGATCAAACACAAGATCAAACTGGGACCGAAAACCAACCAGAACTTTGTCCAGATCCCCTATGCGAAATTCCGGTTCAAACTGAATGGGCTTTGCCAGCAGTTCGGGATCGTCTTCGACGATACCCACGATGAACGCTATACCTCGCAGGTGGACGCGCTTGCGCGCGACCCCCTCAAGAAACCGGCGTATGGCAGAACCCGGCGGATCCAGAGAGGATTGTATCAGAGTTCGGTTGGTACGTTGATCAATGCGGACGTGAACGGGGCGTTGAACCATTTGAGGAACGTAGCCGGTGATTCCATCATCGCATGGATAATCGGTAGCGGCCGCGTCAACCGGCCGGTACGAATAAGGTTTGCCTTCGAGGGCCAAGCCCCCGAACGGATCACCAAACAGCCTTCGTACGCATTAAATCGTGATGGTGGCAACACCGTCACAAGCCACCGGTTCTAACCGGTGGTAGTTGACTTCCCGCAACTCTTCGTCACATGGCGATTCGCCCCACCGGCTGTGATCGACTTGATCGGGTTGATCGGGTCGTCCTCCCCTAGGATCTTTCCACTCCCCATATACCCCTCCCTACCTCTATTTCCACTGGAGAGTTCTTAGGGAGGGGAGACCCGATCAAGTCGATCAACCCGATCATTGTCAGACGGATGGCTGCCAGAAGGCCGACAACGGGACGACAATCTAATAATTCGTCCATTCCACCATGCCGGTGGCGGAATCAAAAGCGAAACGGTTAATTTGGTGGAAACAAAACCGTTCAGTGCAGCCACCCCGCGGATCCGTGGTGGTGTCGTGGCTTCACGGCCGCATCCGGGTGGATCCGTGGTGGCGTCATGGACGGGTGGTGGTATCGCCGGTGAACGCATGGCGGTGTCATGGACCGGTGGTGGAACCCTCGTGAACCTATGACAGAATCGTGGCTGGATGGTGGCAACCATGGAATATTCACTCACTGTTGATGATATTGTACAGCAAACCGGGTTCACCACGTCGACGGTTCGGCGGTACCTGCGTGATTTCACGGACTTTATCCCGTCGAACCCGATCAACCGGAAGCAGGTCCTGTATGGCGAAGAGACCGTGGCGATCGTGACCCGGATCAGTGATCTCTACGGATCCGGGAAGTATACCCCGGACATCAGGGAGATCTTGAAGTATGAGGTACCGATGACGGTTGAGGTTCACGAGGTTGTGGAACTCCCGAAATCGGACGAAATCGCGGTTGCGATTCGTCCCGACGTCCAGGATCAGATCGACCGGGTCGTGGCGTTGGCCGAATCCCTGGTAGAAAAAATGCAGCAGATCGACGATCATGAAACCGAGATCACGGCGATGCGGCAGACCCTGGTCGATACCCGGGCGCAGGTCACGGGGTGTATCGACCAGATGACGGCCGTGGAACGGGCGATGCGTGATGAGTCGCGAGTGGACGCACTCACCCGCGAGATCCAGCAGCAGAATGCTACCATCGCCTCGCTCACCGACGAGATTGCGGCGTTTCGTCAGCAGCCGGTGACGTTCTGGGGCTGGGTACGCCAGACGTTCAAATTTTAACTTTTTTTCCGACAATCGACATGGACCCGGCCCCGCCAATCCCCCATAAACCATATGATGCTATACGACATCGGGAGGGGTGGCGACTATCCCGCCGTGGCGGGATGAACATCACGTTCGAAAAAAAATTAGAAGAAGTCGTCGGCCCGCTTCAACGTTTTCGGCGGCACATCCTTCTTCTCGTTGAGTGAACCGAGGAACTGTTCCGCGACACTCGCAAGCGCATCAAGCGACGTTTTTGGCGGCACAGTGACAGTGTCCATTACCGATTCTGGAGTCGCCGGGGCATCGTTGGACGGGTTCTCAGTCTCACCATTCGACCGATCAACCACGGACTTGATCAGACCGGCGATCTTCTCGGTGGCGTCCGGCTCGGCCGCGTTTAAGGCTTTCAGCATCCCGCCGATCCCCAGTCCGCCTTTGACCGTGAAGAGGTCGAGGAAGTTCTCCGGGTTACCGCTCCCGATATACTGAACATCTGCTGCCTTGAGGGCTTCTGCGAGCGCCAGACCGACCCGTTCATCTTTCTCAATCACCCGGATTGCCTGTGCCTTGGTCTGCTGATACTCCTGGGCTTTGGCCTTCTCCATCATACCGTCGGCTTCGGCAAACAGCTGGGCCTTGGTGCCTTCTGCAGCGGCGATCAGTTTTGCCCTGTTCCCGGTTGCTTCCGCCACCATGGTGATCTCGGTGACGTTGGCTTTCGCCTTGCCTTCGAACTCGATCTTCCTGGCCTCTCCTTCACCTTCGAGCGAGAGCCGTTCCCGGTTGCCGGTAGCGGTCTCGACCATCGCCCGCTTCTCGCCTTCGGCCCGCCGTACCGCGGCATCCGCATCGATCTCGGCTTTCTGCACGGCGTTGATCCGGTACACGTTCATCTTCTCTTCGGCTGCCGCCTTCTCGCGCTTGGCAACCTCCATGATCCGGTCCTGTTCTCGCATATCGACATGCTCTTTCGCCTCGATTTTCCGCTTCTCTGCGATCTCGAACGTATCGGCTTCGACCAGTTCGGCGTCCCGGTTCTTGTTGGCCACCTCTTGACGGGAGTTCGAGTTGATCTGCGCTTCCATCTTCGCCGAGATGTCGTGGATGACCGTGGAGCTGCCGTCAACCGGGTCCCGGATTGAGACGATCGCAACGTTCGTGAGTTCGACACCCCATTTTGTGAAGTCGGGCGCAAGTTCGCGGGTCAGGTCGGCCGAGATCTCTTCCCGCTTGGCGATAACATCTTCGATCGAGTAGTTTGCCGTCGTTTTCCGGATTGCCGAGATGACAATCTCTTTCATACCGTCCTGGAAATCCGAGATCTTGCGGCCGGGGAACCGGCGGGCGGCTTCCGCAATATCGATGATCTTGCAGTAGACCGTGACATCAATGACGAACCGGGGATTGCCTTTTGCGAACGTTTCGTAATCTTTGACGACAATACTGATGATGCTCAGCGGCATTCGCTGCACGACCACACCGAGGATCGGGACCCAGGAAGGGAACGCGTAGTAGATCGGGGTCATCTTCTGGCCTTCGGGCACCACCGACGCGTCACCCGTATAGATACGGGTCCCGTGTTTCCCGACCACTACGTCGGCATAGTTCGCGTCCACAACCCGGCGTAGGAGGATCAGCCAGATCGCCAGTCCTACCAGTGCAATAATTCCAAGTAATGTTACCAGCATACAATCACCTTAATTCGACATGAGGCCCCCTGTGTTAGCGGGGGTAGTTGACCTACAGATATTCTTCGCTTGTCAGTTCCGTCCGGTTATCGCTGATCCGGTTCGACAGGTTATCGTTCCGCACCAGTTTGCTCCGGCGCTTCGTGTCATCAACCGAGATCAGCACCGCATCTTTCCCGCCGTGCACGACGTTCTCGTAAAACTTGATGAGGTCGTCCGGTGACTTGAAGACGATCTTCGTACACTCGTCGTCCATCGACACGATCTCGAATTTCAGAATGTCCGACATAAAACCCACTCCTAAATGAGCATATTAACGTGGAACGCACCACCATATAAACGTAATGGAGTTTCTCCATGAAATCTGCATAGTTGCATGGTATTACAACGAGTATGACACCTGCATTGTACGCCTCCGTCAGATGTGCGCGGGAAAAAGAAGATTATGCGGGAAGAATGTCGATGACCTCACCGATTTCGTTTAACTTTACAGTATACGTCCCGTTGATCTCAAGGTTCATCCAGATGACACGGTCATAATAGTATGCGTATTCGTTTCGAAAGTTATCTGTTTCGAAATGGATCCGGTATACACACCCCGATGTGTCCATAATGTAGTACACGGTGCGAGATCCTCCCCCGGATGTGAATTTGATAGCGGCAATGCATTCATGCATTTTCGCGACCGTAATCGTCTTTACCGTCGTTGGGTCCGATATATCGGTCTCAAACGCGCCCATTCCGTCCGTCACCATTGTATCCTGCACGGTATCGGGATGATAGACAATGCAGCAGAGAACCATTATAATGACAATACTTAGTATTCCCAAATAGTACGACTGATCTGATACCATACCATTACTGGTGATGCAAAAAATGATAAAGGTTATGACAAAAAAAAGATGACGGGTGGTGAGGATCATTCGGTCCGGAAGTCGATGATCGTCCGATCCTGCTCCGTCAACGGCATTTCATCCCGGTACGTCGATTCTGTGTCGACATTGTCAGACGCGGCAAACGTGTAGAAAATGCGGTCAGTTACCGACTTGAACAGTGTGTTGATGGCGATTTGATGACAGGGAGGGAGATTGTGAGTGGCGTCAATGCCAAGCCGATACGTCCAGCCGTTACAGAGATCAAGGATGATCGGAGCAATCTCGTTGATGATCTCTCCCACCCCACGTATCGGCACACGGGTGCGGAACGTCTGATCAACTGTCTTGGTCCAGAGGTAAGTTGCAGCTCGGTTGGCAGCATCACTGATATCATTGAGGAACGGGAATTCGGCGTCGCCCGTCCCAGTAATCGGGGAGAATGCGGCGAATTCCGGATACTGACGGAACAATCGTTCCGCGGTGTGCAGTTCGGTCTCGGCGTCGAACCCATCGATGATATTACGGCTTCGTAACGCGAGCACGGCGTCAATCATGTCGGCGACCATCAGATATTCGAGGTGCTGAACGAACTGCAATGCTGACTTGTGGCAGACGTTTGGTTTCGATATATCTGCAAGCGTTTTTGCGAAGATTGGTTTCATGTTGAAATATGTATTGATGCACGTTGGTGTGAAAATGACCGGATGGTGAACGATATCGTAAGCCTGGATCTGTGCATGCCAGTCGTTTGCCTGCATCAATCTGACGCGATCCCATTTATCTGCGAGCAGGTAAAATGATCGCGGTTCGGCCAGTGTCTGGAATGCCATCGCGATACGTCGTTGGTCGTCGACGTGGATTCCGGCTGGGTTTAGTCGAGTAATGGGAAACTGCATGAGGTATAGCAGAGCATCCTCAGAATAATCTATCATGCAACCATCGGGTTGAGATAGTATATGGGTCAGCGTCACGTCGGCTTCGTACAGCGAGTAGCCCGTCTCCTGGTCAGGAGTAACACGAACCGTGACCTTGGTGACATCGTCCAATAGCCTTTTGCGTTTCATGGTCGGTTACCCTGTAATAAGGTGTGAATCAACATAAAGGTATGGGATCGTCGAACGAATGGGCCCTGCTATCATCTCTTCCTTTGTGAAAGGAGTCTTCCCGCTCCGCTCCTTCAACCTCGCAAAGATAAATGTAATGGAGTTTCTCCACGAAATCTGCATAATTGAATGGTAATATAACGGGTGTGACAATCGCATTGTACGCCCCACCGGTCGTGCGCGGGAAAAAGACGATGTGGGGAGGATGCCCCGGACCGGTCATCCGTGCGCGTCAGGTCGACGCTTTCAGGTTGTAGACCGGTCGGATCCGGTCAACGATCTCGACGCTCGGCGCAATTGCGTCGATGATGGTCTGGGCGTCTTTGTAGGCGCCCGGCGCCTCGTCGAGCGTCTCCCGTCCGACCGACGTCGTGTAAATCCCCTGCATCTGGTCCCGATACTCCTCCACGCTCAACGTCCGTTTCGCAACGCTCCGGCTCATAATTCGTCCCGCCCCGTGAGGAGCGGAACAGTTCCAGTCCACATTGCCTTTTCCCACGCCGATCAATGACCCGTCTCGCATGTTGAACGGAACGATGAGCCGGTCGTCCTGGTGGCTCCGGATCGCGCCCTTCCGGATGATCAGGTCATCGAAATCGATGAAGTTGTGCACCGACTCGATCCGGTCCACAACCATTGCATCCGGGATCGTCGCCAGGATCCGGGCAATCATGGTGTCCCGGTTCAGGGCGGCATACTGCTGGGCGAAGATCATCGCGTGGTAGTAGTCGTGCGCCTGTTGGCCTTCGAGATAGGCCAGATCTTTAGGGATTCCCAACCCGAGTTCGTCCCGCATCTTCTTGATCTCAGCCCCGATCCGGTTCCGTTCGCAGGTGGTCCGGATCGCATCCAACCGGTCCTGGTATTCGCGTTCCCGGTGTTTTCCCACCGTCTTGAGGGCGAGCCGTTGGTACGCCTCGGCAACCCGCAACCCGAAGTTGCGCGACCCGCTGTGGACGACCACCCATTTCTCACCCTGTTCACCTTCGGCGACCTCGATGAAATGGTTCCCGCCCCCGAGCGTGCCGACCGCCGCCCGGACCGCGTCCGGTTCCGCCCGCACGAAGGTGCACAATTTCTCGAACCACTCGTAGGTATACTTGACCGGTTCGATCGTGGTGTCATACGTTGCGGCAAACCGGTCGCGGAACCGGTATCCGATCTCATTGACCAATTTCCAGTCGAACCCGTGTTTCAGGTTGACGACCGCGTGGCCATGCACGTTGAACCCGACCGGTACCGCTTTACGAACGGATCGGTCGAGCGTCGCGTAATCGATATCGATATCGCCGATGTTGACCGCGGTGATCCCGCAGCCGACATCGACCCCGATGGTGTTGGGGATCACTTTGTCGCCGAGCGGCATGGTGAACCCGATAACGCTCCCTTTCCCGGCATGCGTGTCGGGCATGATGGCAACCGGGTTGGTAAACGCCGGGTGGTTGACGAACGTGCGAATCTGCGCAATACACTCCTCCTCCACGTCGTCGATCATCACCCGGGCGGTCGTATATTTTCCGGATATTTCGAACATCTTCTCACCTTAATCTATGTGGTTGTACTACAGATGTGCATATAGGTATATAATGGTATGGTTTGGTCCAATCGAAGCGAGAACCGATCGGCGATTACCCGGTCGCCCGGGTTCAGCCGATGCAACAATCGCTCGGGGCGGTCCCAAAGATTGATTATGATCAAACGACAACCAGCCTCTACGAATGTCGTTCAACCTGTATGACATCGGGAGTTGATCTATGTCACGAGTTCTTGTATTGGGAGCGACCGGGATGTTGGGCCACACTCTCTGTCGCGTGCTGGCGCAACGCCACGGTGTGGTCGGCACGGTCCGGGGACATGCCAAAGACTACCGGTCGCCGTTGCTGGAGGTGCCGCTCTACAGTTATGTCGATATCAATAATCTGAACAGCGTTGCCGGCGCCATCCAGATGATCAATCCGGATATCGTAATCAACGCGATCGAGATGAGCAAACCCACCCTGGACGCGTCAAATCAGGACCAGACAATCGCCGTCAACAGTCTACTGCCGCACAAACTGGCAAAATATTGCCAGTATCATGGCGCCAAACTGATCCATCTCAGCAGCGACCGGGTCTTCGCTGGCACCCGGGGAAACTATGACGAGACCAGTTGTCCGGACGCGACCGATTGGTATGGCCGGACGAAATCGCTTGGCGACGTGTGGAACGACCACGACCTCACCCTCCGAGTCTCGTACATCGGGCACGAACTCTATCTGCCTGGTCCCGCACGCTACCCGAAAAAGACCGGGTTGCTCGACTGGTTCCTGCGGCAGACCTGGGCTCCGGTCCCCGGCTTCACGCAGGCGTTTTTCAGCGGGATGACGACGACCGCGGTGGCCCGGACCATCGATACGATCATCACTGACAACCCGGACCTGACGGGCCTCTACCACGTTGCGGGGCCGAAAATCTCCAAACACGATCTCCTCACCCTGATCAACGACCGGTTCAAGATCCATGCGACCATCGAGCCGGCACCCGGGTTCGTGATCGATCAGAGTCTGAACGACGACCGGTTCCGGGCCGCCACGAAGATCGAGAAGCCTACATGGCCGGAGATGATTGATGATCTGTATGCCGAACAGTTCTTGTATACGGCGGCACAACCATGACACGTATTGACACCGTACAGAAGAGGAAAGCGTTTGAGAAAGTGTCGAGTCTTGGCGACATTCTGTTTGGGAGACGGGAGTATCGCGACTACCACAAACTTCGAGTGGAGTTGTTGCGCATTCTCGTTCACATGGATCCGGCCACCCAACAGGCGTTCAGGCAAGAGATGCCGAGGAGTCGGGGCGGGAGCCGGCGTCTGTATGACGACGTTATTGCGCTGGTCGAGGTCTCGAACCTGTCCCCCGACGACCGAGCGGTGTATATCACATTAGACAACCTTGCTTACACTTGCGATCGGTATGGCGACGATCCGAAGACCTTTGGTCGCATGCATGCTTCAATTGCCCGTGACTATAAGAAGGTACAGCCGTCTCTTGCGACAATGATGGCAAAATCATCGTCGCTCCTCAAAGACGATATCGAATCGCGAATGATCAGTATCGACAGTTATCTTGCGCGTATGGTGGGCTGAGCATGGTGGTGCCGGGAAAATGTAACAATCTGGCGGTGGTGGCGAGCATTCTCCTGATCTTCGGTGGGGTCATGGTGGCAGTCCTCACTGAGTATGGAGTGGTCGGGATTGCCATCATATTCTTCGGGTTTACTATCTGGAGGATTGACGGAGTTGTCGATTTCTGTTCGGACGTGGAATCGTGATCCAGCGGAAACCGGGAGGAGGGTACAGGTTCCTCTCGAACCCGGATGTTCGTGGATCCGGGACGGATGCAGGTGGCGGGTGCCGAACGGCCGCGTCACCGGGCGCCGATCGGAAGTGCCGGTGGAACACCGGTTATAATTATAGGGGGAAGAAATCATGCGCATAGAAGAACCGGTGGTTGTCGTTTCGGGATTGCAGAACGGGTTTCAGAAACAGCGGACGTTCCGCGGCCCCACGGCGCCGGGGGATGCCGTTGCCTGGATTCGTGGAAAAGAACGGGCGACGATTAAAGTAGTGTTTGCGTAGGGGGATTTCCCTACGCCGTTTGTTCGATGTTGCGAAACGTCACCAGCCAATAGCCGAGGGCACAGTCCTCGACGACATCGGAGGTGGGCACCACGCTCGCACTTCCACGCACATTTGTATTGCTAAACGTTTGCAGCCCATGGTGGGCAGTCATTATGACAATACACTGGTCGTTCTCAAGTCGATCGACGGCGTCCGGCAAATAATCGGCCAGCACCTCGTCCACGGTCATCTCCCCGTAAGCAAAATCAACAAGATCCGTTTTGTGTATCCACATGCTATCGGCTCTCCAACCAATTCGATATCACACAATGGCTCGTTGGACAAACGGGTCCGTCTCGGCCGTCTGTTCACCGAGAGAACAGAGTATTGGTCACCGAAGTATATAAACGTTGTCGGTTGAATAATTGAGAAACGTTACCACATAACAGAAAATAGGGCGTTGACGTATGACGGGTTGTCAACCAACAACATTGTAATCGTCCAATACGGTTGGAAAACTCCCGTCTTGTGGTTGATGTGTCGTCACGTTGACCGATACCGGATACGTGATATTCTCCACCGTCACCGATGTGGGATCCCACCGTTTCGCTGGGCCTGTCCACTGGACCTCCAGACGAACTCCGGGGTGCAGACCGGTCAGGGTGAACTTGTCGATCCCGGTGACCTTCCACAGCGTTCCCCGGGTATCTTCGACGATGGTTCCCGCAATTCCTCTGATGGTGATCGTCTCGGTATGGACCTCGGTGAGTTCGGTATGCAGAGGGATACCGAGGAAATATACTACGGCTACCAGAATTACGACCGCAAGAATGCCGTCAAGAGAAATATCGTCAGACATTGCAATTGCCTCGTTCGACGGGCATCCAGACCTCGTGCCGGTTGTCGAGCATATCGTCCAACACCGCCAACACCTCGTCCTGGTTGAGACCACCGAGCCCGGCGCCGAGCAACGGAAATGCGGCGGGAACATCGATGAACTTGTTGTAGAAGGCAAGCCCACTGCTGATAAGGCTGATATCGGACCGATCCCGCCAGTGGTGTTTCGTCGGGAACAGCACGACGTCCGGCCCATTTTCGTTTTTCCAGAGCAGGGGGCGACCCAGGGTCAAGAGGTTGGCACGACACGCCGCCTGGTATGCGGGCAGCATGGCGGGAAACCGGCGTCAGAACTGGAGGGCAAGCCCGGCCCCCATGACTCCGACACAGTTGACCGGGTTGACCAACACCGGTTTGGTGCTCGCGAAGATATCTCCGTAGTTGATCTGCATATCGAATGGTTGTAGGTGAGAGAAGATAAGCGTATGGTTCCATTGGAACCCGCCACGAGGCCACACTTTCCTATCGATCCGGGATCCCGGGTAATCATCGAGGGTAGGGCGAATTGGCCACGGTAAATGCGCTGATCGGCCGGTGCCACTGGAGATTGCAAAATGGTCCAGTGGAAGTCTCTACAGATTACGACGGATAGGCGAAATGCCGACCGTTCCGGTGACATCTCCATCGACGATCCCGGGGCTTCGTGAGCAGCAGATCCGCAATCGCGCTTCCGATGGAACTCATCTACGGGGTTTGAAGACGGGAATTACCGATTCATCCGGTTTTCAGAAGAATTCTACCGGAAGGGAGGGGGGAGGCCGCACCTTCCGAAGGAGGGTGAAATGGGAAGATACCCCGGGTATCTTCCAAATTTCTGATAAAATGGATTGTTGTTGAGGTATGCAACTCATGGTAGATAAAGGTGCCGGCCACCTCGGATCCGGGCACCGGGGATACCTTTTTTTCCGGGTTGGAGTGGAAGGTGCGGCCTCCCCCCTCCCTTCCGCTCGACGTTTCTTCTGCATCTACAATTTTTCCACTGGAACCACTCAGATGCAGTTTTTGGTCGTGGAATGGCAAATGCAGCCTCACCGTCTCTTCTCTTCGATGCCCATTCCTCGGTGGATCGTTCCATGGGAACTGACAAAACTCCATTCGAAACCCCTAAATAGGTTGTGGACAATCTCTGATCGTGACCCCCGACTCCATCCGAGACGAAATGCGGCACCGGATCGCGACCGCCCGGCAGGCGGCTTCCTCGATCTTCACCGATCCCAACGCACTCTCGAACGAATACGTGCCGACCCACCTGATCGCCCGGGACGACCAGATCCTCGACGTCCTGGACATCTTCCTCCCGACGTTCCGCACCGGCGCCAAGATTCGGAACCACATCATCCTCGGTCCCACCGGGTGCGGGAAGACCGTGGTCGCTCGCTACGTGATGCGATTCGTTAACGACGAGATTGCTACCGAAGCCGAGACGGCGCCGGCGGACAAACCGACGATCCGCCCAATCTACGTCCTGTGCCGGGACAACCGGACCAAAGTATCTATCTTGATCAGCATCATCACCGATCTCGACCCGACGAGCAAATTTATCAATCGCGGGATCCGGTACGACGAATACGTGGCCGAGATGGTCCGGCTCATCAATCGGCTTAACGTCAGTCTGGTCATCCTCTTCGACGAGATTGATCAGGCCAATCCTGCAGAAATGTCC